>JAAENI010000368.1 GCA_024224595.1 Hyphomicrobiales bacterium | reverse complement strand
TTCATTCACTGCTTCGCCGGCATCATCAAAAAAGCCGGGTCCTGAATATTGCGGATATGCTACCGGAAGTTCAGAATCATTTTTGTTTTCATTATTTTTCATGAACGGAATATATAGATCATGAAAGCAATCCGCGAGAACTATTTTGGCTTATTTGGATAGTTGAAAAAATCTGGCAATAAGATTGTTGGTAGACGCATCATGAATGGAGGAATCGTAACTAACATGTTCTTTTTCCAGCAAAGGCTGAATGTCAGATGCCAATTGCTTGCCCAACTCAACCCCCCATTGGTCAAATGAGTTTATACCCCAGATAACGCCCTGTACAAAAATTTTGTGCTCATAGTATGCGATCAGCTTTCCTAATACATATGGTGTCAGTTTCTGGTAAATGAACGTATTGGAAGGCCTGTTTCCCTCAAATACTTTATGAGGTACCAGCCTGGCATCAATATTGGGTTGCATCATTTCGGTGACCTGTTGTGGGGACCGGCCCAGCATCATGGCTTCGCTCTGAGCGAGGCAATTGGCTAACAGCATCTTTTGATGAGTCTGGTCGATTTCATGGGATAATGCACCGACCAAAAAATCACAGGGGATGATATCACTCCCCTGATGAAGAAGCTGATAGAAGGCATGTTGACCATTGGTTCCTGGTTCACCCCATATCACCGGACCAGTTGAATACTGGGATATAGTACTATCAGCGCAGATGTGTTTGCCGTTGGATTCCATATCCAATTGCTGCAAATAGGCGGGGAAGTGCAAAAGACGGTTGTCATAGGGTAGCACTGCATGGGCTGAAAACCCCCAGATATTGCGGTGCCAGATGCCTATGAGTGCCATTAAAACCGGAATATTGTCCTCAAGTCTTTGTTTGAGGAAATGTTCGTCTGCAGACTTGGCTCCCTCAAGAAATTGCTGATAATTATCAGATCCGATGGCTATCATCAGCGACAAACCGATGGAAGACCAGATTGAATATCGACCACCAACCCAGTCCCAAAAACCGAATATGCGATTTTTGTCGATACCAAATTCTGCAGTTGCCTCCAAATTTGTCGACAAAGCGACAAAGTGTCTACCAATATCGCGTGGCGAGATTTTTTCTGACAACCAGGTTTTTGCCAATTTTGCGTTGGCCATCGTCTCAGCGGTTGTAAAGGTTTTTGATGCAATAACAAAAAGCGTTGAATGAGGGTCCAAACCTTTGGTTGTGTCATGAAAATCGGCACCGTCAACGTTTGACACGAAATGAATATTTGGCCCTGAGCAATATGGCTGGAGTGCAGCAACGCACATAACCGGCCCCAGATCAGAGCCACCAATGCCTATGTTCACAACATCTTTGATTGTATGTCGTCCAAGCGAATATTCGCCACTTCTGACTTTCTCAGCAAAATCAAAGGCCTGCCGTTTGGCCTTCGATATCTGATCGCGAACATTGATCCCATCAACAATGATTGCGGGGCCCTCTCCCGCACGAAGTGCAGTGTGTAGAACTGCTCGATTTTCAGTGAAATTGATTTTTCCACCTCGAAACATTCGCCCTCTGGCTTCTTCAATCTTTGCGTCAGTGGCGAGATTCAAAAGTACGGCCAGGCTTTGTTGATCAATTCTGTTTTTTGAAAAGTCAAAAAACAGAACACCATCGTCAATTGATAAATCATCTGCTCGATTTGGTTCGGATTGAAACAAGGCACTGAGTGATAAATTTTCAAGTCGCGAACGGTGTTTTTTTAGTGATTGAAAATGGGTACTTAATGCGGATTGAGGCATGGTACTTAGATATCCTGATTTTCAAATGTGTCGGGAAACGTTATGTTTGAACGAATATTGCAAAATAATCAATGTCCCGCCAGAATTGGACAACCACGTTTTGTCAGTGCACTTGCGATTACATCGACAACTGGTAAAGCTAGTTGATTGTTCGAGACAAAAGATAAATAACACCAAATTTCATGAGCCAACTACTGCATAAGGTCATCACAAATGCGCACTGATAGCGGACACATCATTCGGTTGAAGAACTATAAAATTGCCGACTACCAAATCAACCATATCGATCTGCACTTTCAGCTTGATGCACAAGCGACGATTGTCAGGTCTGTGCTGGAAATCGAGCGGTCAAAAGGTGTGGACATCAAAACACCATTACACCTTGATGGTGATGAACTTTCGTTAAACTGGGTAAAACTTGACGGCGAGGCGCTGGAAGAGGAATCGTTCAAGGTTTCCTCTCAATTCTTAGAGATTTTTTCAACTCCGAGGAAGAAGAGATTTACACTGGAAACAGAAGTAACGATCAACCCTGAATCAAATACAAAACTCATGGGTCTTTATCGTTCCAATGGCAAATATTGCACTCAGTGTGAGGCCGAAGGTTTTCGGCGTATCACCTATTTTGCGGACCGCCCTGATGTTCTTGCGACCTATACAACGCGCATAGAAGGTGACCGTGATGATTGCCCGATTTTACTTGGTAATGGCAATCCGGTGAAAAAGGGGAAACTATCGGGCAACAGGCATTTTGCGATTTGGCACGACCCTCACCCTAAACCCAGCTATCTGTTTGCATTGGTGGCTGGTGATTTGGGTGCGATTTTTGAGAGATTCAAAACCGCATCGAACAGAAATGTCAAATTGGGAATATATGTTGAAAAAGGCAAAGAAAATCAGGCAACCTATGCCATGGAAGCGTTAATTCGATCAATGAAATGGGATGAGGAAGTATTTGGTTGTGAATATGATCTGGATGTTTTCAATATTGTCGCTGTCTCCGATTTCAACATGGGGGCGATGGAAAACAAAGGCCTGAATATCTTCAATGACAAATTTGTCCTGGCCGATCCAGCCAGTGCCACTGATATGGACTACGAAAATATCGAGGGAATAATTGCTCATGAGTATTTTCATAACTGGACCGGCAATCGCATTACCTGCCGAGACTGGTTCCAATTGTGCCTCAAGGAGGGGTTGACGGTATATCGCGACCAGGAGTTTTCTGCAGATATGCGCTCGCGAGCGGTTTTGCGAATTGAGGATGTACGCAAATTGCGCATCCACCAGTTTTCAGAGGATTCCGGCCCCTTAGCTCATGCTGTTCGACCTGAGACCTACCGGGAAATAAATAATTTTTATACCGCAACCATCTATGAAAAAGGTGCGGAACTGGTTCGCATGCTGGCAACACTATTGGGACCCAAAACATTTAAGAAGGGAATGAATCTCTATTTTAAGCGCCACGACGGTGAAGCAACAACAATTGAGAATTTTCTGAAATGTTTCAGCCAGGCCGGAAGAATTAACCTTGACCAATTTGCTCTCTGGTATTCGCAAGCTGGCACTCCATCAATCATCGCGTCATCCAAATATGACGTAAAATCAAAAAAACTGACACTGGAACTTGAGCAAAATCTTTCACCAACACCTGGTCAACCCAGGAAAAAAGTTATGCATATCCCTTTCAGGATTGGTCTGGTCGGCAAAGGCGGGGTCGATCTGAAAGCCACCAGGATTACCGGATGTGCAAGTGAAGGCGATGTTTTCAACCTGGTCAAACGCAAACACAAAATCGTTTTTCATGGCATCACCAGCCGTCCGGTATTATCACTCAATCGAAATTTCAGTGCACCTGTTAACCTGGAACTACACCAGACTAACACCGAATTGGCGTTTCTAACCGCCAACGACACCGATCAATTTAACCAGTGGCAGGCATTCCAGACTTATGCAATGAAACTGCTGGTAAACGGTGCAAAGGCCCTAGGTAGAGGCAAGGCACCAAAATCCGATTCAAAATTTCTTGATGCTGCACTTGCTGTTTTTGCCGACAATACTTTACCTGCGGCCTTCAAAGCACAGGTTTTGAATCTGCCTGGAGAAGGTGAGATTTCGCGCAGAATTGGCTCAGGGGTAGATCCGGACACAGTGCACAAAGCGCGAAACGCGCTGATGGGTGACATTGGCGGCAGGGTTATTGAATTGTGGGATGTTGTTTGGCAGGAAACAGAAATTACTGATGATTACCAACCTAATGCGGAACAAACAGGTAAACGTGCATTGCGTAATCTGCTACTAGATATTGGCGTTATGGCAAATCACAAACGTTCGGAACTGGAAAGTAATCGCCAATATTCAACTGCCAGGGAAATGAGCGACAGATTTTCAGCACTGGTTCGCATTGTATTGCGCCACAAATCACGCAAAACCAGTGATCAGGCAATTCAAAAATTCTACGATGACTTTAAAGATAATCCGCTGGTGCTTGATAAATGGTTTTCAGTTCAGGCAATGATACCAGGCACAGCAGGAGCCAAAGTTGTGCGCCGATTAATGCGGCACGAAAAATTTACATTCAAAAATCCTAATCGGGTTCGCTCGGTTCTTGCCAGTTTTGCATTTGGCAATCCGACGGGGTTCAACGCCCGTTCAGGCGAAGGCTATCAATTGGTGATAAGGGCAATTGAAACACTTGATAAAATCAATCCACAAATCGCAGCTAGATTACTTACTGCATTTCGAACCCATGGCGCATTGGAGAAGGTTCGTCGAAAGGCAGCTATCGATGTATTGAAAAAATTGCGGGAAAATTCGAAATTATCAACTGATGTTAGCGAAATTCTTGACCTGATCCTGGATGGATAGCGCGTAAACCAATAGTCAGAATACTCATCGAAGATTTGATGCAGAATGACCGGTTTGAACTAAAATAACTTTTGTATTTATTTTACTGGACATGGCGATTCGCGTGGATTCAAATGCAAGTGATTCGATTTCAGAGGATTTTACCTGGAGACCGCTAATGGGGCCAGCGGAAACACAAATCGTGCGGGCGCAACATCAAAGTTATACCACCCGGGGTAAAAAGGCTTACTCTGGACGAGTTGGCTATGGAAAGCTATTCAGCCATCCGGCCTATGAACGCCTGCTCCAGTATGAAACCCTGTTGCTAAAACTTATTCCCGTATTAATTGTAATATTTTTGGGAAGTCTAGCATTTGCGCGTTGGGTTTCACTGTCCAATGAAGCGGAAAACATACACCAGTCAGCATCAGCGGAACTAAATTTCATAGCCGAGATCATAAATGAAAAACTAAAACCGGCAGCTTATGCATCAAAAAAGCCAATCACCAGAATTGAATTTCAGAACCTGCTCTCGGATACTGTTTCAGCAAAATATCTAAAAAAAGAAAGACAATTGATAGCAACCGGGCGGGATGGAAAAATATCCGCAAGTCTGCCGCAGCATCCCGAATGGCTTGGAAAAGATATCAGTACCGTACTGGGTAATTCCATCTTATTGACTACATTTGGCAAAAGAGCTGATGTCAAAATACTGAAATTTGACAATGGCATTCAAGCAATGGGTGTGCATCGAATCCTGCCCAGTCCGCATGGCGGGATAACATTGATCCAGCCGACGAAGGCACTTTACGCCGATTGGCGCAACGCTGTTTCTCTCAATGTATCACTTTTTGTCGGGACATCCGGCATGTTGCTTATCATATTGTATGCGTATTTTGTTCAACTGGCGCGCGCGAGTGAAGCAGACAAAATTAACAACATAACCCAAAATCGTTTTGATACCGCGCTGTTGCGCGGAAAGTGTGGCCTGTGGGACTGGGATTTGTCTCGCGGACAAATATACTGGTCAACGTCGATGTACGAATTACTGGGGATTGAGCCACAGGAAGATACCCTAGGTTTTTCACAAGTTGCAAGAATGGTGCATCCAGGCGATGCAGATTTGTTTGAATTGGCCAATGAGGTGCTAGTTGAAAACCGGGATGCTGTCGATAGTGTTTTCCGCATGAGGCATATCAAGGGAAACTGGATTTGGGTTCGCACGCGGGTCGAACTGGTGCAATCTGCCAATGGTGAGCCTCATCTGATCGGCATTGCCGTCGATATTACCGAGCAGCAAAATCTGAAATCCGAATCCGAACGTAACGACATCCGGTTGCGTGATGCGATTGAAAACCTCTCCGAGGCTTTTGTCTTGTGGGATGAGGAAAAACGCCTGATCATGTGCAACTCCAAATATCAGCAATTGCACGGCTTGAGCAAGAACGATGTCATACAGGGCATGAACTATGACACATTGATGGACGCTTCAAAAACCGCTGATACAGCCAGCAATATTGTCGGGTTAAAGAATGTCAAAGAGGGCGGCAGGACAATGGAAGTGCAATTGGAAGACGGACGTTGGCTACAAATCAATGAACGTAAAACCAGAGATGGCGGATTTGTATCAGTAGGTACGGATATTACCAATATCAAACAACACGAACGCAAACTTCTGGATTCTGAAAGCCGACTGATGGCTACCATCTCCGATTTACAAAAGTCCCGCCAGGAATTGAGTCTGCAGGCCGGCGAACTTGAAGAACTGGCGCAAAACTACGCCATTGAAAAAGATCGGGCGGAAGCAGCAAATCAGACAAAATCGGAATTTCTTGCCAATATCTCACATGAACTTCGAACACCATTGAATGCGATTCTTGGTTTTTCCGAAATATTAAATCAGCGAATGTTTGGACCGCTAGGCTCAGAAAAATATGTCGAATATTCGAGGGATATTTTTGACAGCGGTTCATATTTGCTGGGCGTAATCAATGACATTCTCGATATGTCAAAAATTGAAGCAGGACAGTTTAGTCTGGATTTTGAAAAATTTGACCTGGGAAAAATTGTCGAAGAAACGCTTCCGATTATCTCACATCAGACACATTCGAGGAAAATTGATATTGAGGACAACTTGTCCGGCAATCTGACTCTTGTTGCTGACCGACGCGCGATCAAACAGATACTGCTTAATGTCATGTCAAATGCCATGAAGTTCTCAAATGATGGAGGCAAAATTTCAGTCAGCGCCTCGAAAAAAGGGGGCAATGTTATGGTGAAAATTAGCGATAATGGAATTGGTATATCCAAATCCGACCTCGACAAGATATGCCAACCGTTTGAGCAGGTGCAAAATCAGTTCACAAAGTCTCACAAAGGTTCGGGTCTTGGATTGGCAATTTCACGTTCACTGGCAGAAATGCACGGCGGGCGCCTCGATATCAAATCCAGGTTAAAAATTGGCACAACCGTTACGCTGACGATTCCGGCAAATGGCAAGCAATTGAAGTCGTAAATCAAAACAAAGCCTCAAAGCCGTCCAGTTCCTCAATTTTGAATTTGACAGGATCCAGCACGGTTAGATCCCGCCTGTGCAAATGCACGGAAAACTCAAATTATCTGATTTAAAATTTAAAAAATGCATTGGAATATCAGTGATCAATTTTTCAAGGTTCATCAAAATCGACTTTGAGATTGATTTCTGCCATCAGTACAACCCAACATTGAGACGTTAACAATCCTGGAATTTGAAGTGTTTATTCAATACCAAATTGGTGAGCATAAGTGCTGAACACTTCAATTTCTGATTGTGATGCTTCAACACCGGTAAAACCTAACAGGTATTCGGGTATTAATTTCATTCGATCGGACATTGTTTCGTTGAGTTCGGCAACGTTATAACCGATCTGCATGAAATACAAAATTCTCGCACGGGTCAGCGCTTCTATTTTGTCGTATCCGAAGCGGGAAAACATTGAATCAAGCGCATCCACTCTTACCTGATCTGAATGATCAAGCGTCTTGCGTACTTGAGGCGAGCGGCGCGCCCAGTCGCGAACTGCAAAATCCAGCGCATTGTTGAATAGATCGGGATTGACGAAACATCGAAAAACATTGCAGACCGCCTCTGTAATTGTCTTCGCCGAAATTTCGGATTGTTTGACCAACGCCGCGGTGTTGGTCGCCTGCCAATATTCAAGTAAAGCATCGAGTAAATCCTGCCTGCTCTTGAAGTACCAGTAAAAACTGGAACGCGAGACACCCAATTTCCGGGCAATGGCGAGGACCTTTACTTCGCCAACTCCATCTGCAATGAGAATATCCATTGCGGATGTCAGCCAGTCTTCACGCGTGGCTTTGATATTCCCGGCCAATGTATGTTTGCCTGCACCCGTAGCGCTTTTCAAGCTTGAAATCCTTGTTCCATTCATGGTGTTTAACTAACCGGTAGCGCTCCGCCCTCAATAGCTCGCTTTTCGATATAACAACTCAGATTTTCAATGTTATTTCCGTCAGCTGTGTATCCATTGTCTTGCGACAGAATTTGTTTCCAGACATCCAGTGCGCGGCGATCAGTGTCTTTAGACCCCTGCTCCGTCCAACTGCCAAAATTGGTCCAGTCATGCAGGAACGGTTCGTAAAACTCGGTTTGATACCTGCTCATCGTATGTTGAGCGCCAAAAAAATGTCCTCCCGGGGCAATTTCAGCAAGCGCGTCCAAACCAATTTCATCATCACTGGCTTTAGCGCGCGAACAAAGTTCAGCTATCATTTGCAACAATTCACAATCAGCGATGAGTTTTTCATAGGAAACCGTCAACCCTGCCTCAAGCCAGCCTGCAGCATGGATGATCACGGTAGAACCGGCCAGCAAACAACCCCAAAGGCCCAACTGGTTTTCATTGGCACCCTGGGCATCATTGATATTGGCAGCACTACCACTGGCACTTCGCCATGGCAGACCGATTTTGCGAGCCAGTTGTCCTGCGGCAAGACTGGCACGGAAGTGCTCCGGTGTTCCAAATGCAGGAGCACCAGATTTCATATCGACATTAGACGTAAATGTACCATAGCAAACCGGAGCGCCTGGATTGACCAGTTGTGCCAGGGTAATCGCGGCCAAAGCTTCTGCATGCGACAGGGTTATTGCGCCTGCAACCGTAATGGGTGCCATCGCTCCCATCAGAGTAAACGGGGTCACAATTGAAACCTGTTTGGCCTTGGCAAAGTCGATCAGACCCTGTGCCATGGGCATATCCAGCTGACGGGGAGAATTGGTGTTAATGATGGTGTAGCAATGGCTCCCAGAATGAAATTCTTCATCACTCAAACCGCGAAAATCACGTATCATCTCAAACGAGTCCAGCACTTGAGGCGTTCCGCGCGAGAATACAAACGGTACTTTACTGGACAAAGTCAGTTGCGCTCTGGCGGTCTCATAATGTCTGAGGTGAACAGGAATATCCTGCGGTTCGACAAGCGGTGGTACCATGTGCAGTACATCAAAGTGCTGGGTCAAACGTATAAGTTCACAAAAATCTGACAAGGTACCAGGCCTTCGACCACGCTCAAGGTCTGTGGCATGAGGCGCACCGGCACCAGGCTGGAAGACGAGTTTGCCGGGCTCCAGAATGATATCTTTTTCTCGAATCCCCGCCATTACGGGAATAGATTTTGGCGCTGTTTCAAGCGCTGCCTCAACCATTTCGCGGCCAATGGACACCATTTGTGTCGATTCATCCACACTTGCCCCTCCACGCTGGTAATAATCGCGTGCCGCGGGAAGCAGCACCTTGATGCCGAGGTTTTCCAACACATCAAGAGCGGCCTCGTGCATGGCTTCGATGCGATCATCACTGAACACATTCATCGGTGGAAACGGATTGCTCAGATTGTGGTAATCTACTTTGCGAGCAGTGCGTTGACGATGCTCGCCTGTGCTGCGTCGATTTTTACGGCGTGTCGGTGCTCCGGTTTGACCAACCGCTTCTTCTCTGGTCATTGGGTTACACGCATCACAATGCCGCCAGGATCGTAGGGTGATGGATTGATTACTCTTGCTGAGCGTTCCACGCCGACAACATGAACGTTCAATAAGGTCCCGATGGCAGCCTGATCGCGATCAACCAACGCCATAGCAAGGGATTTGCTGATGGTATGACAATAACCGCCTGATGTGACAAAACCAACTTTTTTGCCCACATGCCATAAGGGTTCGAACCCGCTGGCATCGGCATCGTCTGCATCAATTTCAAGCGTTACCTGAACCTGTGAAGGGCCATTGCCATCGCGCTCTTTTAGGGCAGCTTCTCGACCGATAAATCCCTCCTTGCTCCAATCAATCCAGCGATCCATGCCAGTCATACCAGGTGTATAGCCTTGCGTGAATTCTGCCGACCAGATACCAAAACTCTTCTCCAGACGCAGGGAGAGCATGGCGTTAAATCCGTATTCACGCATGCCAAACTCAGCACCAGCTTCAAGTAATACATTTCTAAGTGCGATATGTTCGCTGGCCTTGCAATTGATCTCATAACCCAATTCACCAGCAACGGATAATCGTCCAACCTTGGTTCTCAAGAGACCAATATCGAACGCACCGCAACCCATGAAGGGTAGAGTATGAATATCCTGGCTGGTCAGTTTTTGCATGACTTTCAACGAGTTTGGACCTGAAAGGGAAAAACCAACGATATCATCAGCAATGTCGCGAACTAGAACACCTTCTTCCATGTGATCATTAAACCAGCGCATATGCCATTCGCGCAGGTAATAAGATCCCATGATCCACCAGATCCCGTCGCCCCAATTGAATACCGTCAGATCACCTTTCAACCTGCCCTCATCAGACAACATAGGTGCTAATCTGGCTCGTCCGGCTTTGGGCAGTTTTGAAGCCATAATCATGTTGAGCCAGTCATGCGCACCGGGCCCGGAGACTTCAAAACGTGAGAATCCGGAAATATCCAGTAATCCAACGTTTTGCCTGACCGCGCGGCACTCCTCACCAACAATATCGTGGGCATTGGATCGCTTCAGCGTTGGCGTTTCTTCAAACCCGTCGGGAGCAAAATAGAGCGGCACTTCGAGGCCCCAGTTTGCGCCCCACCGACATCCGGCCTGGGTCATTGGAGAATAGGCTGGTGCCATTTTCAATGGACGACCGGCAGGCAATTGCTCATTGGGATAGGTCATGACAAAGCGACGGGTATAAAACTGCCCGGTGGTCTGTTTGATATATTCCCGGTTATTGGCATAGTCCCCATAGCGGGCAACATCCATACCATAAACATCAGCCTCAGGTTCGCCATGAATGATCCATTCAGCCAGCGATTTGCCAACGCCACCGCCCTGCAGGAACCCTGCCATCACTGCACAGGCACACCAATAACCTTTTTTGCCGGGCACAGGTCCGACAAGAGGATTGCCGTCCGGTGAGAATGTAAAGGCCCCGTTGACCCAGGTTTTTACACCTATTTCCTGAAGCGCGGGATAGCGTTCAAATCCAAGAATAAGTTCATTTTCTATTCGGTCAGTTTGTTCTTGAAACAGCTCAATACCATAATCCCAGGGTGCACCATCCATTGCCCAATGCTCGTGATCGATCTCATAAATACCCAGCAGAATGCCTTTTTGATCCTGGCGCATATAGGTGAACCCCTCGAGATCCACTGTCATAGGTACTTCGAAATCCAGTTCCTCCAATTGCGGGATGGTGTCGGAAACCAGATAATGATGCTTTAAAGGAGAGACCGGCAGTTCAACACCAGCCATTCGACCGACCTGTTTTGCCCACAGACCGGCCGCGTTAATGACATGCTCGCAATGAATAGTCCCTTTTTCACTGACAACTTCCCAACCCTCAGGCGTCTGGTTGAGTTCGAGCACACGGTTGTGTTCAATAACCTGGGCACCATTTTTCCTGGCAGCACCGGCATAGGCATGAACTGTGCCTGTGGTATCAATATAGCCTTCGCGATCTGCCCACATACCTCCCAATATGCCATCAGTTGACATGATCGGACAAAGTTCACCAGCTTCTTCAGGGGTCACCAACCGACAATCTTCAATACCGATGGACTGAAAAATACGATAAGTCGACTGCAGCCATTCCCAACGATCAGGCGTTCCTGCCAGTGTCAACCCACCAGTCATATGCATGCCGACCGAATGCCCGGATTCTTCCTCAATTTTTTGCAATAAATCGATGGTGTAGGCCTGCAATTGCGCGATATTGGGATCAGCATTAAGCGCATGAAACCCACCTGCCGCATGCCATGAGGAACCAGCGGTCAGAACGGAACGTTCAAGAAGAACGACATCCTGCCATCCCATTTTAGCCAAATGATATAGAACAGAAGCGCCAACAACACCGCCCCCTATGACGACAACCCGGTAATGCGACTTCATCATAAAATCTCCCAATTCAATTTTATTCATGAAGCCTAATATCAAAAATGAAACTTGTCTAGACATTAGTGTCCAGAGCATATTGGAAGCATCCATACGGGTCTTGTGCTGTTTATCAATTTCAAGCACGTCTGATCATCCCAAGCCATTTCGGATGCATGGATAATTCTGCTTGTTACACGCCTGTCATCGACACGCGGCCGCAGGTGGTAAGGTTTGATACGCTCGAATTGGAATTCGTTCAGCCAATAGTAACCAGACATGGATGGTCTTTGTGCCCACTTGAATCACACCCTGGAACAAATTTAGCCCCTCACAACTGTGAATGACCGAGTTGCGGACAAGGCAACAATTGTGGCCTCAAACCACTATTCTCCCATCGACGTCAGTCATTTCGGAAACAAGTGCCATTTTCAAACACGAGGTATCAACAGGGAACTTGTACCCCCCCTGAAACTTATCAGTCAACACTGTCAGGCTTGCGCTATTTGTCGATGAAAACCGTTTCCTGATCAGTTTTCTAATTCTCCATCGATAAATTCAATCGGAATATCAATAGCTTTGATCTCCTTACTGATCATGTCGTGAACCGTTATCTTCACTACATATTTGTCTGCTGGTAAGCCGGATAAAGTAAATTTCAGATCCAGAAATATTTCGGTGTTCGGCCGATGACTCTTGAACGGAAATCGCCCAAAGTCTTGTTGACCACCAAGAATTTCACCGTCAGTTTTGGCGAGGACAAAATCAACGGTAAAGCCAAAATTGAACAATCCTTCCGATCCACGTTCATACTTGAACGAGCCGGGCTCCACATACACACGTACTTTTTCACCCAGTTTGTATCGGTTGCTCTTTCGTTTGATATAAACGCCCCAACCCTCTGGTTCCGCGCTAACCAGTCTGGCCATTCGAATATGGAACTGATCCTGTTGGGTGAGCAGCAACATAGATCGGTGTGCAGCTTCGAGTGCCTCATGCTTATTGCCCTCTTCCAGGGCATCAAGTGCTTTTTTCAGCGTGATTTGTGGAGTTATCTGTTCGGCGGCAACAAATTCATCGGTCAGAAAACCCAATACTGCTGGTATCAATAGTGCGAGCAGCACAATATATTTTGCTTTGTTTACTAACTTAACCATATCAATTACCTTTCACCTATATTGCACGATTGGTTTTTGCATTACCGAGGTTTTGCAAACCATTTCTCGTTGTTTCTCAAAGATAATAGGGTATCTGTCCAGGATATTCTTTGACATAACTCAAAACAATTCAACGCCATCTTAACAGATTGCGGCAACCACATGCGGAGTTCACCGCCAATAGGCCGGACACAAGACTGCATCTGACAAATCATCAATCAAAAAAAGACTTGTAAAAAGGGAGGCATCCACACAGGATAAACTAATGACCAACTATCTATTGGACATTTATTCTGCGATGCCACTGGTGAAATTGTTTTGTACCGATTTTGTTGATAAAGCCGTTGGCGTTCGGGCCCCTCAGGCATGGTTCACCGATGTTTTTAGCCGTATCGCAGATCACAAAATTAATAGGATTGGCGATCTACTGCCCTGAATAATGCAACATCAAACTCGACTGGGAAAAATCAGAGCTTAGAAAATACAATTTTCTGTACAAACATTGGGGAGTAGCTCAATCCTTTGCATTATTTTCATTTACCAAAGGCTTTGTACAGCTTGGAAATGAACACTGATTACCAGAAAGGCCAAATAATTTTTTTATGGTTTGATCAGTGTATTTTCTTGCTTGTCTACCCATACGCTAGTCATCCAGTTTATATGTGTCGACACTGATCAAGAGCGCCAATTCAATCGTTTTGTTCCAAACCTAATAAAATTAGATGGAATCATAATTACAGTAATAATATTACAGTTGCTGTAACTATTAGCGAGCATACAAATCTTTATCGATAATTAGCACTTCTAATCGTGGCAATTACGGTGACGGCTATGACATGAGTTTACTCAATACACTAAATTATCTCATTTTCACAACCCAAAAAAATAAGTGTATTTGCTAAACTGTTACCGTAATTCAAATATCGAATTCAGTTCTATTGATGCCAAACGGAATGGTATTCAGCTGGCTCGGCCCTAACCAATCAATCTAATAAATATCTGCCTCACCTGGCTTTGATGACTCAATAATTGCTCCGCAAGCGCAGCGATATCCGGATGCCCGGTGGCTTGGCATAATATATCCAAAAGGCCCTTGGGAGCCTTGGTCGGGTCCAGTTCTGAATCCAGACATGATCGCAATAATTGTAATATCGTGTTGTAGAGTTCAAATGCGGACAGTAATAAATCACAGTCCTCTTCATTGATCAAATTACCACGTTCAGATTGTATAACCGACATGGTATTTCTGGCTGAGGGCTGCGGCAGATTTTTATTCTGCAGGACCAGCCATTGCGCAATAAATTCCAGATCAATTAATCCCCCGGCAACATTTTTGGTATCCCAGGGATTGCCGCTGCCCTTTTCCTTTTCAATGCGGTAACGCATTTCAGCGATATCTGATTTAATGTCTGTCCTGGCAGTGGTACCGATGACTAATTTTGCCAATTCGGCCTCGACCACTGCGCACAACTCCGTTTCACCAGCAACAGGCCTTGCACGGGTCAATGCCTGCCGCTCCCAGGTCCAGGCTTGTTCACATTGATATTTTACAAATGCATCAAGATGTGTTGCGAGCGGTCCTGCATTACCTGATGGCCGGAGGCGAAAATCCAGTTCGTAAATTACTCCCTCAGCCGTCGGCGCGCCCATTGCGGCAATAAATCGCTGGATCAATCGGGTATAATACAGTGAGACTGGCAATTGTTTGGGCCCAACAGAAACTTCCGCATCTACGTCATGCTTATACAACAAGATCAGATCCAGATCGGAGCCCGCGGTCAATTCACGGCTTCCCAATCGCCCCATCGCCAGGACACAAATGGCGCTTCCTGCGACACGACCATGCTTGCTTTCAAATTCACTTCTAACCGTTTCAAGCATGGCATTGACCATGACTTCGGCAAGGTCTGAAAATGCGCGGCCTGCCTGGGTAGCATTAATGGTGCCGTTTATCAGTCGGACACCGATCAGGAATTTTTGTTCCGCGGCAAAAATACGTGCGCGATTCAGGACCAATTCATAATCGGTACCTTTTGCCAGAAACTGCTTTAACCGATCTGCCAATAATGAGCGTTGCGGAAGTGCACTATTAAACGCCGGATCAAGCAGGCCATCAAACACATGAGGCCTGCGGGTGATGATATCAGACAACCGGGGCGCCGCACTGAGTAGTAAGGTCAACAGGCGCAACAATGGAGGATTTGATTTCAGCAATGCAAACAATTGAATTCCTGCGGGCAATCCGGAGATAAAACGATCCATGGCGATCAAGGTTTCATCAGCACGACCGGTTTGGGCAAATTCCTGTAGCAGCATTGGTGTCAACTCGGTCAATAATTCACGGGCCTGAGAAGTACGCAATGCCGGGTATCTGGCAAAATGCCAGCCCTTGATGGTGCGCATGATATCCGATGGACGATGATACCCCATGGAAGACAATGTCTCCATAGTATGAGGGTCATCATCATCTCCGGTGAATACCAGATTTCCGGAAGTTGAAGACAACTCAGGCGACATTTCAAACAGGCTGGAATAATGGGTCTCGACCAAAAGCAGCATTGCCGTTAGTTCCAGTGTGAAGGCTTCACTGGAATCATAGCCCATCATTTTTGAAATACGCAAAAACTCATTGTCATCCAGCGGCAATGTATGGGTCTGTTCATCGCGAACCATTTGCAGTCTGTGTTCAACGTTTCGAAGGTACCAATAGGCTTTAGTCAATTCATCAACTACCCTGGCATCAATCCAGTCAAACTGGTGCAGTGTTTCGACAGTCTCAATCGTTCGAATTGTGCGCAATTGCGGCATTCGCCCACCAGCGATCAGCTGTTGTGTTTGAGCAAAAAATTCAATTTCGCGTATGCCGCCCCTGCCCAGTTTGATGTTATGGCCTCTGGTGGCAATGGTGGCGTGACCCTTGTGGGCATGGATCTGGCGTTTGATCGAGTGCACATCCTGAATGGCGGCATAATCCAGGTATTTGCGCCAGATAAATGGCGTCAGTTCTTTCAGGAATCGATAGCCGGCTTCAATATCACCGGCAGCAGGGCGCGCCTTGATCATTGCCGCGCGTTCCCAATTCTGGCCATAGGATTCATAATAAATCAATCCTGCTTTCAGTGGCATGATTGGCGGTGTTGAAGAGGGGTCGGGACGCAACCGTAAATCGACCCTGAATACATAACCCTCAGCAGTTCTTTCCTGCAACAATTTAACCAGCACTTTGGCAAATCTGGAAAAAAAAGTTGCTGGATCGGAGTTGTTTACTCCCGACGCAGCGCGCTCATCGTAAAATAATATCAGATCAATATCTGATGAATAATTGAGTTCATGAGCTCCGTGCTTACCCATGGCAAGAACAATCAAACCGCTGTTTTTAGAAGGGCTAGAGGGATCTGCAAGATCAAAGTGCTGCTTTTTACTGGCTGACAAAAATGCAAAATCGATGGCTGTTATCAGAGCTGCATCGGCGAATTCAGATAAAGTGGCCGTTACTTTTTCACAATTCCACCAGCCTCCCAGATCTGCAAGCGCAGTCGCCAAAGCGATACGTGATTTCATCTTTCGAAGCGATGACATCAAACTCGATTCATCACCGCACTGCTTTCCCAAAATTTCCGTTTCCTGCAGAATATTTTCGCAGAACTGCTCAAATCCGGATGACAACAACTCATCAAGCATGCCGGGGTCAAAAGCCAGGCGATCTCTCAAATAGGGTGAAAATGAAATTACAGCCCGCAAAAAACTTCTGAAACACTCATTAGTTTCAATTACTTGCAACGCAACAGCCCATTCGCCCTGCACCCATAGTTCGACAATATCGTCAAAAAACAATTGGGCGCGCTGTTCATCCAGGCAGGACAGTTGATTGGGAGGAATCCAGTTCATGAGCCGAGTTTAGAGTATCTGTTCCTATCAGGCACTAAGTTTGAACTATTTTTTCACATCTCTCAACAAGCCACCAAACCACCTCGTCTTTACACGGAATTATTGATGCTCGGAAAATTTATTCCAACATTTAGGCCTGGTTTGTTGTCGCCCAGAGTAAGCGTGGCAAAATGCATTTTAGCGATTGCGTTGACTAGGGCCAATCCAAGCCCAGAACCTGGGAGGCTTCTGCTTTGTTCCAAACGAAAGAACCGCTGAAGCACTTTTCCATTTGCTCCCTCTGGAATGCCAGCACCATGGTCCGCAATGGAAACTGAAACATTGCCACCAGACAAGGTTGCCTCGATTCTAATACTGCTTTGATCAGAATCAACACTTTTGCCATATTTGAGCGCGTTATCGATCAAATTCGAGATCATCTGACTTAATAGTTCCCGGTTTCCATTGACGATCAGACCGGAAGCAATGTCTGAGCGCAATTCAAAGTTCTGCTCTTCGGCTGCCGGTTCATAAAGTTCGACAATATCTTTGATGATTTCGGATAGGTTTTGCTGTTTCATTTGCGCTGTTGTTGATCCGGATTCGACTTGAGATATCATCAGCAGCGCGTTGAAAGTTTTTATCAGATTTTCAGATTCGGTGAGCACATTTTCCAACGCTTCGCGATGTTTGGAATTATTGTTGCGAGTTACCAGGCTGGCCTCAACTGTATTGCGGATACGGGTTAGTGGGGTTTTTAAATCATGAGCAATATTGTCTGATACCTGTTTCAATCCCTCATCCAGCAAATTGATGCGATCGAGCATCGAATTCAAGCGATTTGAAAGGCGATCAAATTCATCGCCGGAGCCGGATATCGGGAGGCGCTCGTCTCGATCGCCAGACATAATTCGATCGGTTGAATGAGCGACAGAATCGACTCTTTTCAATATCCGTCTACCGACGAAAAACCAGGCAAGAACACCCAGTGTTACCATTGAGCCCAGTGCCAGAGCCAAAGCGTTAAAAATCAGATGCCGGAATTTTTCCGGTTCACCAATATCACGACCAATCAAAAGACGCATACCATTGGGCAATTCAACAATGCGAGCCAATGCGAGAAGTTCGTCTTTTTTTGAATTATCAAAACGGGTGTAACTGAAAGGATGATAGGTCCAGCCAATTTTATTCATCACACCGGTCTCCAGGTCCAAAACATTACCAGCTAGAATTTGCCCGGCGGGATTTGATACAATATACAAATTGGCACCGGGTGCCCGTGAGCGGACTTCCAGCGCAGAAATTGTGCTGTTTAAACCTAATTCTTCATAGATTTCAGACAGTTCTTTCAGTTCTTCATTAATCGAAACCGTGACCTGTTGTTTAAGAATTTTAACGGTTCCGGCTGTAACATAAAAAATCAGTCCAAGCGCAGTCGCACCAAACAACAGTGAATACAAAATCGTCAGGCGTACAGCTGTAATAGAGAACAGTTTTCGCAGTCGCTGCATTCAGGCTCCTAATTACCAGGAAATCTTTTGCTGTTCCTGGATGACTATTGTCAATCAACAGAATCTTTTTGCAGGATATAACCCTTGCCACGAATTGTATGCAAAAGTGGAAACTCAAACTCTTTGTCAATTTTTCCCCTCAGTCTGGAAATATGAACATCGATAACATTGGTTTGAGGGTCAAAATGATAATCCCAAACTTGCTCTAAAAGCATCGTGCGGGTTACAACTTTTCCAGCGTTTTTCATCAGATACTCAAGAAGACGAAATTCGCGTGGCTGCAGTAATATTTTGGTTTCACCGCGAAATACCTTGTGGGACAGACGATCAAGTTTCAAATCACAAACGCTGATCAATGTATCGGCGTCATCAACAATTTTCCGTTTTGATAATACCTCGATGCGTGCCAGCAATTCACTGAATGCATAGGGTTTGGTCAGATAATCATCGCCGCCTGAACGAAGCCCTTCAACTTTGTCATCAACCTGACCCAAAGCGGATAATATCAGCGCCGGTGTCATGTCTCCTCTCGCCCGTAATTTTTTGAGTAGTGACAAACCATCCATTTTGGGTAGCATTCGATCAACAACCAACACATCATATTCGCTGCTGTCACACATGACAAAAGCAAGTTCGCCGTCCTTTGCATGATCAACATTATGGCCTGCTTCATCCAGAGCATTGACCAGATATTCCGCAGCCTGTTTGTCATCTTCGATAATCAGTATGTGCATTCAATAAACCTACAACAATTGGGATCGAGTCTCTATCAATACTAAAAAGCAAAAGGCAGTGAAGTGGTACTTCACCGCCTGATGTAGTTTCCAATAGAAGCTATTCTATCCGCGGCGTAATGGAATAGCGATAAATTGGCTATCACCATTGCGCTCAATTTGCAGCAACACAGATTTTCGATCAAGTTTCTTAACTTGTTTCAAAATCGATATTACCTGCTCCGGGCTCGAGACTTGTTCACCATTGATGCTGAGAATGTTGTCACCTGTGCGAATGCCGCGTTTTTCAGCGCGACTGTCAGGTACCACATCGACCACTTCAACACCATTACCGTCCCTCGACGGGCGCAGCTCAAGCCCAAGACGTTGAGCGCCTTTCATCACTTTATATTGACCTGAGTGCTGATTGATAGCGTTTTCATTCAAGGTCCCCAATTTCAGGGTTACTTCCTTACTTTCACCATCACTCCACAAGGTGATTTTGGTATCTGAATCGGGTGCAATTTTGCCAATTTGCCGTGCCAGTGCGCGGGGACCTTTAATCTTTTCACCGTTTACAGCAATAATGACATCGCCAGGCTTGATGCCCGCAGACTGGGCAGGGCTGTCGTCTGCCGTATTGGTAACAATCGCGCCTTTTGCTTCTTCTAGCCCAATTGATTCGGCAATATCTTTGTTAACACGCTGAATACCAACACCAAGCCACCCGCGCATCACTTTGCCATCATCCATCAGGTCTTCAACTATGGAAGATGCAGTTGACGCGGGAATGGCGAACGCAATTCCGACATTACCGCCAGAAGGAGAGAAAATTGCGGTATTCACACCAACGACCCTGCCGGCGAGATTAAACGTTGGCCCACCGGAATTACCCCTGTTAACCGCCGCATCGATTTGAATAAAATCATCATAACGACTGGCACTGATCTGTCTTCCATTGGCCGAAACGATACCAGCTGTAACTGTGCCACCAAGGCCAAATGGGTTTCCAACAGCTACAACCCACTCACCTATTCTTGGATTTTTGTCGTCAAATTCTACATAGGTGAATTTTTTGTCCGACTTGACTTTGAGAACCGCAAGGTCAGTTCGTTTGTCGCTGCCAACTAAAGTGGCTTCCAACTCCGTGCCATCATGCATGACAACCGTAATTTTGCTGCCGTTGCGGATCACATGATTGTTGGTAACGATATATCCATCTTCAGATACAAAAAAGCCTGACCCTTGCGACATGCCAAATCGGCGATGCTTTTTCTTATTATGGCGACGTTGTGAACGGCGTTGACCTTCCTGGCGGTTTTGGCGGTGATCGCGGAAAAACGGATCCCTTCCCTCATCTTCAAAAAAACGCCGATCAAATCGAAAATCCCGGCGTTGGCGACGTTGAGTTGCCAGTTCAACTCCGGCTTCTACACGTACACTGACAACAGCTGGTGATACGGCCTCTACTACGTCGGCAAAACCCGGCACTTGCGGTGCTTCCAGCCTTACGGGTTCAGCACTGGCGGATTTCATTTGCAATGCGGGTGAAACGACACCCAGTGCCATCGTTGAGGCGCTCAGTGCACCGATCAATGCTAATCTAGCGATCATTTTGGGGGCAGATGATTTTGAATTGTTCATTTCCAGTTTCCTTGTTTGGGAAGTCATATTGTGCGGCAGATCGAGATCATCTTCCAACGCCCAGAGGGAAAGAACAGTCTGCAACAGTTGTAATATGGGGAAGTGAAACTTACAATAACATTGCCGGGGGATTAAACTTTGGTAACAAAGCAAAACTTCCGGTTAAAATTACCCTGAATAATTCAGTTTTTGTAATGGGTAATGATCTTTGCGCTGTGGTCTAATGTGCGATGAACTGGGCATTTATCAGCGATCACCAGCATTTTTGCTTCCAGTTCTGCGTCATCAAGACCCTCAATATGTATTGTTCTTTCAAATCGATCAATCTTACCACCGGATGATTTTTCTTCCTTACTGCATTCTTGGCAATCTCTGGTGTATATTTTGTTGTGATTTACCTGAACACTGATTTTACCGATATCGAGTTTCTTGAAGTCAGCATACATGCGCATGGTCATATTTGTGCAAGCCCCCAATGCAATCGATAAAAAATCATAAGGCGTTGGTCCTTTGTCGCTTCCACCTACTGAAGTGGGCTCATCGGCGATGATCTGGTGGGTACCCGCTTTTGCAACATTGTGAAACTTCCCCTTCCCTGTCTCAATAACTTGCACACCTGGAACCGGCGCATTATCTGGTGAAATTTCGCTATCCGCTTCAATTTCCAGATAACGTGAACTCCAGGTTGCAATTACAGAAGCGGCAAACTCTGCATCTTTGGGTGCTGACAACAGATGATCTGCATTATCCAGCGAAACAAAACTCTTGGGATGCCGAGCGGCAATAAAAATCTCCTGAGCATTTTCGATGCCGACGGTCGCGTCGACAGGTGAATGCATGACCAACAAGGCTTTCTTCAAATTCCTGGCGCGCTCGGTAACACTGACACTTTTCAGATCATCGAGAAATTGTTGGCGAATAGAAAATATCCTGCCTGCCAAATTCACTTCGGCTTCGCCAGCATAATTTATTTCAGCAATTTTCTCACCAAAATTGTGAACAACATGTTCTGCATCAGCCGGAGCACCAATGGTGACCACTGCGTTTGATTCAGGAATTAACGCTGCAGATGGCAACGCCGCGGCACCACCAAGAGAATGACCGATTACAATTTGAGGTGCCTTGTAGTATTCTCTCAGAAAATCAGCCGCTGCCAATAAATCTTCAATATTTGATGAAAAGTTAGTGGCAGCAAATTCTCCCTCACTGGCGCCCAATCCAGCAAAATCAAATCTTAATACCGCAATAGATTGTTTCGCTAACTCAATGGCAATGCGTTTGGTGGCGTTTATATCTTTGGTGCAGGTGAAACAGTGGGCGAACAATGCATAGGCTTTGACTTCACCGGATGGCAAATCGAGTTTTGCAGATATTTTGTGCCCATTGCTGCCGATGAACTCGATGCGCTGTGTTGTTGTCTTCACAACCATCCTCCAATTGCGTTTTGAATATCAGATTGCAAATAGTGATTGGATCAATCAACTTTGCCCAACAATTTCGTGATACGGGCATTTTCTTCCTCTGTGAGGTTCAACGTATCCTTTGTTGAACGTCTTTTCAGCCTGAACAATAAAACCAGAAAGCCGATCAAAATGAGTGCAACCGGCATTGACCACAATATCAATGTATGAAAACCAAATCTTGGCTGGAGCAACACAAATTCGCCATAACGCGAGACAATGTAATCGACGACTTGTTCATCACTATCACCGGCTACCAGCCTTTTGCGCAACAAAACACGCAAATCTTTCGCCAACGATGCATCTGAGTCGTCTATCGACTGGTTTTGGCAAACAAGGCATCGCAATTTTGAGGACAGATTTCGTGCCCGTTGTTCCAACACAGGATCGACCAATACTTCACCGGGATTGACCGCTAAAGATTGCGTAGGGATAAGAACCATCGCGATGATCAACATTTTTATTACCGGCTTCATACGCTTGTTAAAATCAAAGAATCTAACCATTTGCAGGCACTTGAACGTCTGTTTCGACTTTGGCTTGTTTTACCGCGCGTTTGGGCGCACCCACTCTTAACCGACGATCTGCAAGTGAAAGCAGTCCGCCAAACATCATAAAGAGCGACCCCAACCAAATCAGCGTTACCTGTGGCTTCCACCACATACGCACAGTAATCAAGTTATTTTCACTGACTTCACCCAATGAAACGTAGAGCTGCGAAAAACCGGATGTATTGATCGCAGATTCTGTCGTTGGCATGCGGCGGGTAGTATAAATGCGCTTGGCTGGTCGCATGATGAATTTTTCACCCTTGGGTGAAAGCACTTCAAAGTTGATAATATCCTCATTGTAATTGGAAGCTTTGCGGGGGTTAATCCCTTTCAATGTCAGTTGATGGCCACTGATTGTCGCGCTCTCACCAACCTTCATCGCTTTAATTACCTCAGTCTCAAAAATGCTTACCGATACTATCCCGAGTAAAGTAACACCCAGTCCAAAATGAGCAAATGCCGTGCCCCAGGTCGAGCCAGGCAGACCGCGTGCACGGTCAAAGGCTTTTGCCAGGCCGTTTTTGCGAACATCCGTGCGCAGTGAAATTTCTGCAAATGCCCCTATCATTAGCCAGAATGCCAGACCAATCACCAGAGCTGCCAGAATGGGTGCATCACTGGAAAACGCAATGACCAAAATGATTGCCAGCAAGGCGGCACCAAAGGCCCAATAAAGATGGGACAATGCGGCCAGCAGGTCTCCGCGTTTCCAGGACAGCAAAGGGCCGAACGGCACAGCCAGTAACAAGGGCATCATCAGCGGACCAAAGGTCAGATTGAAGAACGGCGGTCCCACGGAAATTTTTGCACCATTAACCGCCTCAAGCATCAACGGATACAACGTTCCAACGAGTACTGTTGCAAGCGCTGAGGTCAAAAACAGATTGTTGAAGACCAGAGCACCTTCTCGCGAGATAGGTGCAAACAAGCCACCGGATTTCAAAATACCGGCGCGTAGAACAAAAAGCGTTAACGAGCCACCGATAAAGAGCACCAGAATTGTCAGAATAAATACACCGCGTTCAGGATCAGTTGCAAAAGCATGGACCGAGGTCAAAACACCAGAGCGCACAAGAAATGTCCCCAACAGAGACATTGAAAATGCCACTATTGCCAACAAAACAGTCCATATTTTCAAGGCCTCACGTTTCTCCATTACCAACGCGGAATGCAGCAACGCGGTGGCAGCAAGCCAAGGCATAAAAGATGCGTTTTCAACCGGATCCCAGAACCACCAGCCACCCCAACCCAGTTCATAATAAGCCCAGTAAGACCCCATTGCGATTCCGGCGGTAAGAAATATCCAGGCAATCAAAGTCCAGGGCCGAACCCAGCGTGCCCATGCGGCATCGAGACGCCCGCTTATCAATGCAGCCATAGCAAAAGCAAAAGTAATGGATAGCCCTACATAGCCAATATATAACATTGGTGGATGGATGGCCAAGCCGACATCCTGCAGAATAGGATTAAGGTCTTTGCCTTCAAGGGGAGGATTATCAAGGCGTTCAAACGGATTGGAGGTGATCAGGACAAACGACAAAAACGCGACCAATATCCAGGCTTGCACCCCCAAAACATTGGCTTTCAATTCGGGCGGAAGGTTTTTACCAAATATCGACACCATCGAGGCAAATAACGAAAGGATAAGTACCCATAACAACAGTGAGCCTTCATGATTGCCCCAGACGCTGGAATACTTATAGAGCATGGGCTGAAGAGAGTGCGAATTTTGCCAAACATTGGTAACCGAGAAATCAGAATTGACATAAGCCCAGGTCAAAGCGCCAAATGAGAATGAAATCAAAACAGCCATCATAATCGACGTTTGATTGGCCATGCGCATTAATCCTAAATGACCAATTTTAGCCCCGAAAACAGGAACTACTGATTGCACCATGGCAAGAGCCAGAGCCAGGACGAGTGTATAATGCCCGAGTTCAACAATCATTTTGACGAACTTTCTTCATCAGATGTTTTTTGCCAGTAACCCTGTTTCTTCAAGGAGTCGGTGACTTCCTTTGGCATGTAGTTTTCATCATGTTTAGCCAGAACAGAATCTGCAACAAAAGTATTCGCAGCATTCAACACTCCTTCAGCTACAACACCCTGCCCTTCCTTGAACAAATCAGGCAATATTCCGGTATAACGCACATTGAGATCACTATTGGTATCGGTGATAACAAATTTTACCATAGTTCCCTGCTTTTCCAGGCTTTCTTCTTTGACCAAGCCGCCCAGACGGAACCGTTGACCGGCTTTAGCCTTTTTTTCTTCTATTATCTCGGTTGGTGTGTAGAAAAACACAATTTCATCGCGAAGCGCTACCAATACCAGGCCTATTGCCGCCGCCAGAACCATGGCGATGAACCCAATACCGGCCAATCTCTTCTGTTTTCTTGTCATTTTCGATTCCAAATCGTTGCTAATTCCCAGGCCATTACTAATTCAATGCCTGTTTGTTTTTCTCTAGTTCCTCAAGGAATGTCTTGTCATCTTTAAATAATCGCTGGGCTTTATTTATGGCGGCTAGCGCATCTGCCTTGCGCTTGAGGACTGTGTAAGATCGTATTATGCGTTGCCAACCGGGTTTATTTTGAGGATTTTCGTCCAATTCCCCGGCCAGTTTCTCAACCATTGCATTGATGAAGTCAGTTCGTTCACCACTCGACAGTTGTTTTGCATCTTCGATATCCTGAGTTGTTGGATTACCGGGTAGCTCAATTCCCAATTTTGTTTTGGCCACCTCTAATTGCTGGCGTGCCACCTTGAGCCAAGGCGCATTTTTTGAAGACTTTGCAATCAGTTTGTTCCAGGCGCCAACCGCCTCTTCATATTTTCCTACTTGATTAAATGCTATTGCCAGAAAAAACATTGGTTTGATATTTTCAGGGTCGGCTTTGTTTGCTTGCCGAAACAATTCATTGGCTTCTTCTGATACAACGCCGCCTCCTCTGACGGTTAACGCTTCACCCAGAGCAATTTGTAATTCCGTTGTTGCCCCCAAAATCCTGATCGCAGTACGGTAAGCCAAAACACCATCCTGATAACGCCCAAGACGCATATAGACAGGGGCTACCACCAACCAGCCTCGCCCATCATCCGGGTTTTTGATAAGCTGATTTTCAGCCCTTTTCAGCAATACTTCTACACTTTGGCTACGCGGGTCCGCCTCCAAACGAGCCTGAAGAGGTTGATCTGGCGTGGTGATTGATCCCAGTTTAGAATAACCTCCCAATGCCACAACCGGGACAACAAGCACGATAAAAATCAATCCGTACAAGCCTGATTTACCTGATTTGAGAATAGCAGTTGAATTCAAGTCATTGTTTTTATCGGCCAAAGTTAACAGCCTTCTACCTTCTTCCGCGACGGCATACTGATAACGCTGTTCGTCAATACTTCCTAGTTTGCGCTCCTCTTCAATTTCCTTCAAACGCGCTTTATAAATTTCCTTGTCAAAATCCAGCGTAGAAACCGATATTTGGTTGCCACCAAATATCGGGAAAATGATGATACCAATCGACAGAACGGTCACCGAAACGGCGATAATCCAAAAAATCATGCAATATCCATAGCGACAAATGAAAAAGAGGCAATTGCCTCTTTATAACGTGATCGAAGTTTACTCAATTGACATGTGTCATAAACGTCGAGATATTGTAATTTATATCAGAGCAAGAGCAAAATGTCTCGAAAATCTGGACAGGTTTTTACTCGAATTGACAAAGTCAAGTAAGTGGCGACCATACACCATCCTTGTTCCTGCACGCGGTACCTGTTGCCTGACTTATTTTGCCATCAGTTGAGACGCTGTGTACATATCGCCTGCAATTTGAAGAGCCAACCTGATAAGGCGGGAAAGGTGTAATCTTACCATTTTGGGTGGTAGAAGATTCCCATCTGGTAATTTCTCCTGAACGGGACCCTTCAAGTGCCTTGTATTCAGCTTGTATTGCCTGCTTCATCGCTGATTTAGAAAGCGATGAACCCAATTCACCCGCCAGAGGGCCTTTGGCAAGTTCGCTATATTTCGGATTTAGCCGTGACCAGGGATATAAATTTGGTGTTGAGAAACTGGAATTCGACCCAGTCTTTGTCCCAACACTGGTGGTGGAACAGCCAGCAAATGTGATCAAAATCAGAACCGACAACCATAGTGTCAGGAATTTTTCAAGCAAATTGACCATGGTAAGCATCTCTTAAACCAACCAAAAACGTATAATTCAAAATTCAAAATAAAGTCTCGCTATTTCTGAATCGAACTCAAGGGTGATCGATAAAGTCAAACAATGACCAAAACTTGACGGGATCTTCAATATTGACCTACTTCAATCACATGATTTCACTCAGACCATGACTTTAGTTAACGGTGGATATCGCAGGAAGGCGAACGGACACTCTTAACCCACCCGCCTCAATGGTTGCAATTTGCAATTCACCACCATATTCTTTCAATGTGTCACTGACAATGGATAGACCCAACCCCGTACCCGGGCTATTTTCATCCAGGCGATTTCCCCTTTTCAGAACATAATCAATTTCAGATTCGGATAGGCCCGCCCCATTATCTTCTACTATGATTTCGATTGCCTCACCTTTTTCATCGGCATTCAGACGAGTCGAAATCGAGACTTGATCAACCGCAAATTTGCCGGAATTTTCCAGAATATTTCCAATTATTTCCTCAAAATCCTGCTGTTCACCGGCGAATATCCCGGCAATAGTATCAACATCACCGGTCGGATTTATATTGGGATGATCATATCGAAAGGCAATACCCGGGAACAATTTGTTAAACGTTCGCACCAGCCGAATCAGCGTCGAATGCACATCAGTGCGCGAGGTTATGGTCCCGTGCCGTGCTGATATCATTGCCCTGTTCAAATAGGACTGAATTTGCGAGTTCATCGCCGCTATTTGAGTACGCATTTTTTGCTTCAGCGGTTTCGCCAGATTTTCAACTTCCAGAGCCAGAACAGAAAGCGGTGTTTTCAGAGAATGGGCAAAATTTCCAACCTGGGTTCTTGATCGCTCAACAATCGCCTGATTTGATTTGATTAACGCGTTGGTTTCATCAATCAATGGGGCAATTTCCAAAGGGAATGTTCCGACAATATTGTCGCTGTCTCCAAGGCGGATATCTGCAAGCTGACTGGTCGCAGATCTGATCGGTTTCAAGCTGAACCGAACGATCGCGATTGAAGCCAGTACCAAACCAAATCCCGAAACCGCCAAAATTAAAATCAGGCGCTGTCTGAATTTCGAGATTTCCTCATCGAGCACGACCATATTTCCAGTTGCGCGAAATGTATATATGTTATCACCCTCACCTAGAAATACTTGAGCTTCTACCGCCAAAATACTATTTCCCAGGGAATCATTGATACGATAGCTGCGCTGAAAATCAGAACTAAAATTCACTTTTTCCGGTCTGGGGATGTGACTACCTGCCAGGGAGGATGAGGACAACGAATTGTTTTTGTTTTCTAGTGAGCTAACCGACCAATACCAGCCAGACTGATATTGTCGATAACGACTGTCACCGAGTTCGGGCTTTCCAGTAAGCGAACCATTTTCACCGCGTGATACCGATCCCATCAGGTTATAAAGGTTTGCAGTGATCAAATCCTCAAACTGTTTTTCAACCGTCTGACGATAATCCTGCAAAACAACTAATGCCACCACAATCAACGATGCCAGCATCCAAATTGATGTGAACAGAAATATTCTGAAGGAGAGTGTGTTGGAGCCGAATTTAGTCTTCATGTTCCGCAGCTTGCATACGATAGCCCATTCCACGAATGGTTTCGATCAAATTGACACCCATTTTTTTCCGCAAACGCCCGACGAACACCTCGATCGTATTGGAATCTCGATCAAAATCCTGATCATAGAGATGTTCAGTTAACTCTGTGCGTGATATCACTTGCCCCTGATGATGCAGCAGATAGGCTAAAAGTCGCAATTCCAGTGACGTCAGTTTGAGTTGTCGACCCTCAATCTGGGCTTTTGATGTTCGTGTATCAAATGATAACGGACCGCAGGTGATTTGTGAGGAAGCCAGACCTGATGTTCGACGAATAAGTGCGCGGATTCGCGCCAGTACTTCCTCAACATGGAACGGTTTGGATACATAATCATCAGCACCCGCATCAATTCCCGCAACTTTGTCACTCCAACGGTCGCGTGCAGTCAGCATCAAAACCGGCATCGTTCGATTTTCTTCTCGCCATTCTTCGAGTATCGTAATGCCATCCTTAATCGGCAACCCTACATCAAGAATTACCGCGTCATAGGGTTCACTGCTACCAAGAAAATGTCCTTCTTCACCGTCATAGGCTTTGTCAACGACGTAACCAGCCTCCTCTAGCATCTCTACCAGTTGACGGTTCAGTTCAACATCATCTTCGACTACCAAAATTCGCATTACAGATGTTCAATCCCCTATCAAATGGATTTGTTAGCCCGAGATCGTTTTTTTAATTATTCTTGAGCGACCGCCACTAGCATCTTTTACTCTAATGACGATTGTGCAGGAATTTCCATTGTTCGTCACGGATAATATGGTGGCATTCGCATAGGAGGATGCCAGGGCGTTTGCGCGTGCATCACAATTGCTGGCGGCCAATAATGTTGTGGATTGGACCGGGGCCGCACGAAGAACATCTTCATTGGCAGTCGCGTTGGCTAGCCCCGCTGCAACAGAAACCTCGATAACAATACATAAGTAACAAAGATATTTTTTCATGGATATCCCTATAGCATGAATTTTGTGAACCTAAACTGAATGGTTGTTGGAATAACAGACTGAAGAGCAATTTATATCCATTTTAGCCTTGTCCAACGATTTCCATAATAATTTCTCTGGGCCAATCAACAATATGGTCTTCGAGCTGTTCAGGTTTGATATTGTTTTCAGGCACTGCTCGTCCACGCACACTGACACCGGCCTCATGCACACTTTCGGCCCGACCTGAAATTAACGGATGCCAGCCGGGCAGATCCTGACTTTCTGATACCAATCGGTAAGCACATGTGGGAGGTAACCAGGAAAGTTCCGAGATTTTATCTTGTGTCAACAGAATGCAATCCGGCATTGATATCTGCCGGTTTTCATAATCCTTGCAGCGGCAAGTTTCACAATCCAGTAATTCGCAGGCAACATTTGTCCAATAAATCTCACCTGTATCCCAGTCTTCAAGCTTATTTAAACAACATCGCGCACAGCCATCACATAACCCCTCCCATTGGCAGTCGGTCATTTTTGAAAGCTCCGTGATTTGCCAGTAATTAGGTTCAGTTGTTGATTTCATAAAACCATTGAGCACATTATAATAGATTAACCATATTATAGATTAACCATATTATAGATTAAACCATCGATTTGTCATCGTTGCGAACTAAAAAAACTCGCTTTGGCATTTCAGGTTCGCAGGTTTAATGATATAGAAGTAGAATTCAATTCGAGAAAAGATTCTGATATGCGCGATCCATTTGACAATCAACAGAAGGGAAAAGGCTGGAGTCGTTTACTGGATTTTGACGCCTGGATCGATTCATCTATGTACAGGTTTATGGCCAGCGGTGGTGAAACATGGGAATCCGTTACCATATTTTTTCGCCGGTTTAGAATAACTGGCTTCAAGAAAGCACTGGTCGAGATATTTGGTGAATTACTTACTCTTGGAGTTGCGGGTTCTGTATTGTTTCTGGCGCTGGCGCTGCCAGCTTTTGAAGAAACAGAAAAAAACTGGCAGGATCAGGCCGATTATTCCGTGGTTTTCCTCGATAGATACGGCAAACAAATTGGTCAGCGAGGTATCAGGCAGGACAATTCGATGCGGCTGGAAACCCTTCCCGACTATTTCATCAAGGCTGTGTTGTCCACTGAAGACCGGCGGTTTTTTGATCATTTAGGGATAGATTTCTATGGGTTGTCACGGGCAATGGCAGAGAATGTACGTGCCAATTCTGTGGTCCAGGGTGGCAGTACCATTACACAACAATTGGCTAAAAACCTGTTTTTAACCAATGAACGTACTTTTGTGCGGAAAATCAAAGAAGCATTTTTGTCGGTTTGGCTCGAATGGAATCTCAGTAAGAAAGAAATACTAAAATTGTATCTCGACCGGGCCTATATGGGTGGTGGCAATTTTGGCATAGGAGCTGCGGCAAAATTTTATTTTGGCAAAGACATCAATGATGTTTCTTTGGCAGAATCTGCGATGTTAGCAGGTCTTTTTAAGGCACCTACGAAATATGCTCCCCATATCAATTTACCGGCGGCTCGTGCCAGAGCGAATGAGGTCCTGACCAATATGGTGCAAGCCGGATATATGAGCGAAGGCCAGGTTATTGGGTCAAGACGCAAACCTGCGGTAGTCATTGAGCGTGATGGCGATGAAGGGCCAAACTATTATCTGGATTGGGCATTTGAGGAAACCAAACGAATTTCCATCAAATTTCCCACGCGCACACTGATCGCCAAAACCACTGCAGATCTGGAACTGCAAAAAGCGGCCGAAGAATCTGTGAATTCTCATCTTCAACAGCATGGCAAAGCGTATGGCGTCACCCAGGCAGCCATGGTGGCCATTGAACACGACGGATCTTTACGGGCCATGGTTGGTGGTCGTGACTATGGTGCTAGCCAGTTTAACCGCGCGACCTCAGCAATTCGCCAACCCGGCTCTTCATTTAAGCCGTTTGTCTATGCAGCGGCCATAGAGAATTTCGGCTATAATCAGAACACGAGAGTGACCGACGATTCCGTTTGCCTCAAACGATCAAGAAAAGTTTGGTGCCCAAGAAACTATTCGGGCAGATTTAGAGGACAAACCAATTTTACGACCGCGCTGGTGAAATCAATTAACACGATACCTGTTCGATTATATGTGGGTAAAGGTAATGGTCTAAAAGCGCTTGGTGGAAAACGCATCACTGCAACAGCCAGAGCGATGGGAATTACCTCGCCACTGGTTGAAAACCCGGCTATGGTTCTGGGAGCGAATGGACTGACGGTGCTGGAAATGGCCTCGGGGTACGGGACCTTCATGTCCGGAGGCCATAAACTAGATGTTCACACGATCACCCAGATTTATGACACAAGCGGCAACCTGCTATTCGATTACAAAAAACAGGGCCCAGGCAAAGTTCGGGCACTAAAAGATAAGACTGTTGCCGCTATGAACAAAATGCTAGTGCAGGTTCCCGAATGGGGAACCGCGCGACGGGCAAAACTGGAAGGAATTCGCGCAGCGGGTAAAACCGGTACAACGCAAGCTTATAGAGATGCATGGTTTGTTGGATATACCGGTAATTTCGTTGCTGCTGTCTGGTTTGGAAACGATAATTACAAGTCGACAAGAAGATTGACTGGAGGGCGTCTGCCAGCAATGACATGGAAAAAATTCATGAGCTTTGCGCATCAGAACATTGAAATTCGCCCTATACCCTATGTCGATCCGATTAAAGAAACTAAAAAGACGAAAATAGCTAAAGCAAAAGCGGCTCAAAACAAGAAAGTTAAGAAGGAAATTATTCGACCCAAGACATTATCCAGGAAGTCAGAGGATGCGCTAAGGGCGTTGGAAAAAATCTTCAAATCGACACCAATGATCAAGTTGGACAGAAAAATAGCTGATATCCCTCGAGATACGGCTGTTCAGTCAAATTAGGACTAGTGGACTGTTCGATGAAACATGAACCCCTTGATGCTTTGTATTGGTCAAATCAGCCAGACACTGGTCAGCGCGCGATACCCTGGCATCAGGCAATTATCGCAACACCGCTGATGGGCCAATACAGGGCATGCGTTTTTCTGCGTCAGCCATTGAAATTATTTGGATGTTGGCCCGTTCGAAATTGCCCAACGATTCATTTGTCAGCGAAAGTGCTCTAACTGGTGCGGATCATATTTCAAATCATAATTATGCTCGCGGTGGGTGTGACAGTTGGTGCAACAAGCGCCTGGTATTCCATTCAACGATCTCATGGTATTGGTGCCATTAATATTGGTGTCTGGACTGCCTGGCCTTATTCAGGCGCCAATCAGGCTGACCCATATACTCTGGCACGAATAACTTCGGACAGTACGTTGCCCCTGGGTGCAGCGGAGGGTTTGGCATTTGAGGCAACACGGGATGATGATGGCGCGTTTCTAAAACTTGAATGTAACTACATTCTTGAAGGCAACACACCAAAAGCTAAGTTGTGGTCACTTACACCTTATCGCCAGGACGGGAAAAGTATTCAAACGGAAAAAGACAACAACCTGATTAGCTATCATACAAATTCCACTCGCCTGCTCCGATATGCTGATGGAACGTTTCAGATCGCATTGGGGCCTATTCCATCTCCTGGTAACTGGCTGGCAACCCGGGGAAATGGTGTTTATCGCCTGGTCTTGCGTTTGTATGACACACCAATTGCCAGCAACACCGGAATAGCAGACCCAATTATGCCAAAAATCATCAATATTGGTTGTCCACAATGAGTTTGCGATATTTGTACATGTTGATGTGTGGGTTAATACTGGCAGGTATTGTTCATATTTCAGTGATCCTGCTGATCCCCAATTATGGATCACGTGATGCGTGGAATATTATTTCCAAAAAAAGCGATATGTGGATTTTTAGCAACTTATCGGGCAGCGCAGATAGGGCAACTGGACTGGAAAATACAGACCCCTATATCAAAATGGGTGCCTGTACCTTTAATCTGGACGAAGCTGGGCTTCGATTAGTTGGCGGGAAAACAACGGGCTTCTGGTCTGTATCCGTTTTTGATCAAGGTGGCAGCGTTATTTACAGTCTGAATAACAATACCGCGATCAATAACAAGCTAAATCTGATCGTATTAAACCCGATACAGATGATAACGCTACGTGATTCACCTGCGGAAGAAATAGAACACGCCGTCATTATTGAGGCTGATATCGGAAAAGGATTTGTTGTTTTAAGAAAATTCCAGCGCGACATCTCAGAAAAAGATGAGGTGGATAGCTTTCTGTCCAAAGCCAAATGCATGAAAATCGAAATCTAGGCGATCTGTTATACCCACCTAAAACAGTCGTCTGCCAGGTGGATGTTTTGATTACTTCGCTGCACTTCAATCAATAGCCCTCGATCACGCAAACCATGAACCATCACAATTGAATATCGTCTTGTTTCCAGCACAACGCATCGAGATGAATTTCGTAATTTCTAAATGCGACAGCCTTGGTTTACAGATTGTTAATTGTTTCACGCAAATATCTGAGCGTATCCCCAACTAGTGATTCGTAGAGAGATTGGGTGCCTCAAATTTGCTGGAACTTAAACTATGACCATAGGTACCGCCGCTAAAAAACCTGTGCAGACGTTTTCTACCCCGCCCTATAACGAACATCGCGCCAAAATCTTGTATGAAGCGACCATAAAGTTCTGCACGCAACATGGGCGTAAAAAGATAGATGAGGCAGAAGAATACAAGACCCTGTTTTATTCATTTATTAGTGATGTCGATCATAAGACTAAAAAACTGATTTCTTCACATCTGTCACGAAACCGGGCCACGCCGCGTTCTATTGCCTACTACCTGGCACTGGAAACAATCGAAATTGCAGCGCCGTTTTTATTGATGTCACGAGTTTTCTGGGAACGAGATATCATGCAAATGATGGGAAAGCTCAGCAACTCTCACCTTTTGATTATTGCCCGCCGCTCGGATATCACACCAGCAATTGCAGGAGTATTGATCGCACGAGGTGACAATCTTATCAATCAGGTGCTTTCAAAAAACCCAACACTGAGGCTTAACCAGATTGCCCAAGGTAATAATGTAACACCGCATGCAAATGAAAAATCGAGCATTGATACTCCGGTTGAATTGTCCCAAAAGCCAGTCAATGAACTGATGGAGCTTGCTCAATTGGCGCTCACGGACAAGCAAAGACCCAATCAAAATCCAAACAATAAAATACACGACCAGCAAAACCCAATTGCTGCGAGAATGCTTACCCATGCAAATACAAACAATCGTGTGATGGTGGTACGCGAACTCTCAGATTATATCGGTATGAATTTTGAGCAGGTTAAAAAAATTGTTCATCATGAAAATTGTGAATCGCTGATTTTGTTTCTGAAAGGCATCAATTTCAAACGAGACGAAGCCGCACAATTGCTGGTAAAACTAAATTCAGATGTCGCGCGCGACGAGTCTCTGCTCAATCGATATCTTGCGCAATATGACAATTTTTCGAGTTCTCAATGCCGAGATGTTATGAGGAATTTAGGTGCCAAAAACATGAATACCGCACCGACCCATCAACCTCAAACACACGATAAAATGATCTCGAATAATGTAGCTTCGGCGAGACAAAGGCAAATCACTAAAACCCAGGGGCCCGTACTGTTTGGAACCCAGCGAAACTCCGCATAATTAAACCCTAAGCTGTGCACAAAGTAACCACACTGACAAGGGATATATGACCTAGCAGGCTGTCGGACTTGAGCAATTATTGAGAACAGAACTGGAATTGAGGTCGATATTTCGATCATTTGAGGCGAATATCGGGAATATTTAACGAAAATGAACGAAAAATCGGACCAATATCC
>JAAENI010000367.1 GCA_024224595.1 Hyphomicrobiales bacterium | reverse complement strand
TAAAGAAGACACGGTCTAAACACTACAAAAATACCACCAGTTTCCTACTCTTCGTTCAACAGAAGCTGGAGTATTTCGTTTGCCGCGACTGGTACACCAAACAAATACCCCTGCCCAAATGCACAGCCGAGATCCTCTAGTTCTTCTGCTTCTGCTTCTGCCTCTATACCCTCTGCAACCAGGCTTTGCTGCAGCCCAAGTCCGAGGGCAACAATCGATTGCAATATGATACTTCGATCTTCGTGATCATGAGCCTGGACAAACTCCTTATCAATCTTGATCGTGTCAAACGGAAACCTTAATAAATATACTAGGCTGGAATAACCGGTGCCAAAATCATCAAGTGCAAGACCAACACCTTGCGTTTTAATGCGTTTCAAAACTTCAGTAGAGTATTCTGGATTGCGCATCACCAAACTTTCGGTCAGTTCGAGGCGCAGTCGTCTCGCGGAGAAATTATTTTCTTTCAGGATATGGGTAATATCTGCGACAAGGTCATGACGAAGTAATTCATGGCTGGATATATTTACAGCCAGAAAAAGACTTGCGTTATCCGCCACACTGGTAATCTTGCTGAATTCGGCAACCGAACGTTCCAGAACCTGCGCTCCCAGACGATTGATAAGTCCCGAATTTTCAGCCAATGCGATGAATTCGGAAGGGGGGATATTACCAAGGTTCGGATGGTTCCATCGCGATAAAGCCTCATAACCAACAATTTCCCGGTCTGATAATCTGACAATAGGCTGAAACAGTATTGACAGTTCCTGGCGTTCCAGTGCTTTTTCAAGGTCCTCTGTCAATGACATGGATTTGTTTTTATTGGCACGAAATGCGGGCCGGAATGGTTCAATTCTGTTGCCACCAAAACGTTTGGCATGCACCATTGCAAGTTCGGCATCTTCCATGAACAGGGAAGAATCCTTGTGTTCTTTCGTCCAGCTAGCAATTCCAATAGAGGCTTTGAGGTTGATCGTTTCATCAGCAAACTGAATTGGCGCATTCATGGCACGCCGGATAGAATCCGCAAAACCCGCAATTTTTTCGGGGGCGGATTGTGAAAGTAGCATTACCATAAACTGGTCGCCATGAAAACGAGCAAGTTCATCACCTTCCATCAACAAGCGGCTAAGTCTGCGAGCAATTGTCAGTAATAATGTGTCGCCCACGGTGACGCCAAATCTGGAATTGATCTTGTTGAAATTATCAATATTGATGTAAAACAGTGAGGGTCGGATTTCTTTCGACTTTTGGGCGAGATAGGTGACTGTGGAGAGTCTTTTGGTAAATAATGCCTTGTTCGCCAGTCCCGTCAGGTTATCATAAATTGCATCATGCATCAGTCGTTCTTCAGCATTTTTTGTAGCTGTCACATCGTTGATAGTCCCAACACAGCGGATAACGTTACCGGTAGAATCAAGGAGTGGGCGGGCGCGCAATTCAAACCAGTAATAATAGCCTTCCCCGTTTCTTAGTCGGAACGTTTGTTTGATCTGGCCTCGTTTATGTTCAATCATGGCCTCTAATGTAGAACTGAATCGGTCACGATCATTTGGGTGAATAATTGTTGACCAGTTTTGCGATGGGCCATTTAGCGTTGATGCTGGCAGACCTAGAATGCGCTCGGCCTCTTCTTCTGTGCCGATGATATCGCGTCGTACATCCCAGTCCCAAACAATACCACTGGCACCAACCAGAGCCAGAGCCTGCCGTTCGACATCACTAACCAGACCCTGGGCCAATACTCCACCGGCAAAAACATGTTGCATCACTGTAAAGCCCAGCAACATGACAATCAGCACCATGCCCCCGGCCAATGCAGATTGAACCACATCATT
>JAAENI010000366.1 GCA_024224595.1 Hyphomicrobiales bacterium | reverse complement strand
TGCCAAGTCAAGGAAAAAGGGATTTACAGTTGTTTGTACGAGTATCCCCACCGTCTTTTTTTGGGGCTCGTCTGGCCCTTGGGCACAGCCCCCCCAAAGTAATGCGAACAGAAATAATAGGCATAGTCCTAGGGAACGATTCATGGCTCAGTCCTGGGGCAGTATTGGCTGATTGACGGTGTGCAGGTAGCGATGGTTGCCGCCATCTTGATGATAACTTACCAAATCAAATTGGCATTTTCAGCATGTCGATCAATTTCACTGAGGTGTTCTATGATAATTCATGTCGTGTGGGGAACTTTTTCACAGAATTAATGATGAGGTAGGATGCCGACCAGCTAAGTCATAGGAAAAAACATGTCGTTGACATCGATTTTCGCAGGGCAATTTCTCCTTCTTGGCGGGAGCCTTGATATAGCGTTTGCGGTAACGCTTAAAAACGAGTTGCGAGATGAACACGACTTGGCAGCGTCTAGGCATGCTTACACTTGTGAAAATGCTGGTGTGAAGCCATTGCTGGGT
>JAAENI010000365.1 GCA_024224595.1 Hyphomicrobiales bacterium | reverse complement strand
CAGAGGGCAATGTGGAGGATGTCACCAGCTTCCGCGACCCTTTTAAAGCAATGTTGAGAGCGGCAGCTAGGTCCCGCAACTTGCCCATTCGTAGATCTCGAGATTTGGCTGTCGCGGCGAATGGCCGCTAAGCGGGCTGCGACTGCAGCATCCCAAGCGTGTGTCCAAGGTCGGGAATGGGCCGTTAGTGTTTGTAGCAATTGTTTCGGTGCCACTCGACAAACTCCGCTCGGGGCCGTTCCGCGAGACGATCAGGTATCAGCAACTTACCTGTCGCATTGATCATCGCTCCAATGGCTTCAGGATCATTGCTTTGACGAGAAACCAAGATTTCCAGTTCGGGAGATAGTCCAACCAAGCCACGGTCGAACATCCAGTGTGCTGTACCGGAGAGCGCTAGACCATTGCCAACAATATCTGGCCCGTCGTGTTCCACCGGCCTGATGTGTGCTGCTTCAACTTCAGCTCGCCCGCCTCCGTTGATTAGCCTCAGCCCAGTGATGGCACAGCGTTCACCGTAAGCCCGCAGTACGTTCTTGCGAAAGTTTCGGTCACGCACCACGCGATTGGTTATCTGCTCCACCTTTTCGCGTGCGGACATATGGTCAAATGCGACCTGTTGTTCGCCAAAGCCAGCGTAGGCCGCGTTTTCTCCGACACGGGGAAGCAAATCTTTTTCATCTCCTAGCCCGCGTTCGACGATCCTGGAGAAATCAGACCAGCTCAGTTCACGAATCGCCGCTTGAGCCCGACCTGAGATATTTCCGGCATCGTTCAGCAAACCTCGCTCGACGATCCCGAAGTCATCCCGGAAAGCAACGGGATCCCCAAAATCCAATTAAGTTCCCTGCTCGATGACTGCCAGGAACATATCATTGTTTCTTGGGTCATGAATAACCTCCTGCACCTTGGCAACAGCGAAATAGCCCTTAGTCGCTTTCACCTTGCTTGGCTTTGAGCCGATGAAGCGCTCCCACTGTCCACCCTTCTGTCCACCCGTTGCGGTGAGACTGCCTGAAACAAACTGAAGTATCAGGATACAGATAAGTGGCTGAAAGGAAACAAGTAAGGCGAGATTTTGGCGCTCTTGAGGCATTTGGAAATGCAGGGATTGTTCAGTTCCCCGCGGCCCCCGGGCACCATTCATTTGCAGATATCAATGATTTAGATCGGCGCGATACACGCTTAAGTTGTGTAAATCAAAAATCACACCGTAAACACATTTTTTGCCGTGTTACTCACTTTCTAGAGCGCTGAATGACGGTGTTGAACACCGTGCTGGCTACTGCTGTGTCGCAAACACTGTGTTGGTGAAGTTTTGGGCAGACATGGTTTGTAACACAAGGCTTGGAGTTTTCTTTTTGAAACCAGGGCCATCACAGCATATGAGTGATTTTATCGTCTGTTGCTCTTTGTCTTTGGATACATGGTTAAATATGAGGTAGGCGAGTTATGGGTAAATTGAGCCAAGAGGATTTTTACAAACATCACAAATCTCGCCCAATAATTCGACGATGGTAACATTGCGCGCACTTTCATCAAGCTGGCCTGGCACATAAGCTGCGCATACTATCCCAGCCGTATTTTTTCTAAACGCACCTATAGTTTTAAATTTGTTCTGAGCTTTATGTCAATTTTCGTTGTCCAAAGAGACGTAACTTTAGGGATAAGAGAAAATATTTGCGGCAAAGTTTTTAAGGACTGATTTAGCTTTTAGCAGGTTTGGTTGAGGTTCCGATCATGAGATCAGCTTCAATTAAAATTCCCTCGCGTTGCCGGGTCGGATCTTCAATGGTTTTTATGAGGAGATCGGCAGATTTATACCCTGCCACCCGCACAGAAGACCTGGTGGCAGAATAGACTGGCACGTCGCTTTCATCGCGAAAATAGGAAAGGTCATCATCATGCGACAAAATGGAAATATCGTGGCCCATCTTCAAGCCGCGTTCTTCAATTCCACGCCGAACGCCATTGGCGACGAGTATAGAAGAAGCAATTATTGCAGTCGGTGGAATAGGTCTATCCAACAAAGCGATCGTGCTGCGATATCCATACGGCTCGGTCATTTCACCATAAAGAATGTAGTCGCTTACAGCATCGATTTGGTGTTTCGACAGTGCACGTTCGTAGCCTTTGGTTCGTCGAATTGCGAAATCTAAGTCTGCCATGCCGTTTACTAAGGCTATTGATCGATGACCAAGGTCGATCAGAAACTCTGTGGCACGAAAAAAAGCACTTTCGTTATTCACATCAACCCAATTATAAACTTCGTTTGATTTTGTAGATCTACCGTGCACGACAAAAGGCAAGTTGAGTTCATTCAATCGCTTCAACCGCTTATCATCTTCTTTTGGCGTATGTATAATAACGCCATCAACAGCATCGCGTGCGGCGAGATCATTGTAGGCTGAAAGTTCCTTTTCATCCGGAACTAAAGACAGAAGAAGATCGTACCCGCTTTCGATATACCGCGCACTTGCTCCTGCAATAAAATCAGCAAAAATTGGGTTTACGATTTCATGGCCTTTGGAAACGGATACCAAATGACCTATTGCCATTGATCGCCCAGTTGCCAAACGCTTCGCACGTGCGTTGGGCTGATAGTTAAACTTTTGCGCAGCGGCTTGCACAAGTTGACGGGTCTTATAGTTGACTTCAGGGAAGCCATTTAATGCGCGGCTAACTGTTGTCTGGGACAGACCTAAATGCTCAGCTAGAAACTTGAGGTTTGTTGCATTTTTCAAAGCGCTTTTATTTCCTGTCATATTTACATTTTAGAGGCACTGATTTTGCCTATCTAGCTGTATATCATAATTTATTATAATAAATATAACGTCAAATTAGACAATAGAGAAATAGATTATTATTCAAGGTATCGCGTTGACATGGGATTTCGAATTGGTATGTTTGAGAGATATCCAAAGCGCTTTGAAAGTACTTTGAAGGCAATTGAGACTTAGAGTTAACGTGAGAGACGTATCGTCTTTTTCCTTAAATGCGGGTCTTAAGGATTGAACTTAAAAAGCGCTTTCCGTGGTGGAGTGGCGTCAATTAAACGTGAAGCTAGACTAGTTCTTGGGAGGAATTTCATGTCTTTAAACAGAAAACTTTTTGGAGTAGCCGCTTTTGCTGCTTTGTCATCAGTATGTGGAGCTGCGCAAGCAGATGTATGCGACACACCATCAGCACTTGGCGATCTTGGTGATTTTTCAGGTGAAGTGATCACGATTGCAGGGTCAATGGAAGGTAAAGATGAGGAGATGCTGCTCAACACGGTAAGCTGCTTTGAAAAAGCCACAGGTGCCGTGGTGAAGTACTCCGGTTCTCGAGATTTTGCCGCACTTATTGTTGCTGATCTACGCTCAAATAACGCACCGAACATTGCAATTTTTCCGCAACCCGGTCTGGCGGCGGATATGGCGAAAGAAGGTCACCTAACGCCACTTGGTGATGATCTGGCAAATTGGATGGCCAACAACTATGGCGCTGGATCATCTTGGGTTGATCTCGGTACTTATGCCGATGCCAATGGCAACGAAAACTTTTACGGTTTTGCGTTCAAAATGGATTTAAAGTCTTTGGTTTGGTATTCTCCAGAACAATTTGAAGACAATGGCTACGAAATTCCCTCAACAATGGAAGAGCTCATTGCGCTTTCTGATCAGATGGTGGAAGACGGGAACACCCCATGGTGCATCGGCGTGGAATCTGGAAATGCAACTGGTTGGACTGCAACGGATTGGATGGAAGATCTAATGCTGCGGACAACCTCACCTGAGAATTATGACCGTTGGGTTTCTAACGACCTACCATTCAACAGCCCTGAAGTTCTGAATGCAATGGAAGTTTATGGCCAATTCTCACGCAATGATGATTACGTAGCTGGGGGCGCTTCTTCGGTTGCAACGACGTTTTTTGGTGATGCACCAAAGGGGTTATTCTCTTCACCTGCCAGCTGCTTGATGCATCGGCAAGCGTCTTTTATCCCAGCATTCTTTCCCAAAAAAGGAGAAGAGGTGGCGAATGGCGAAGCTGATTTCTTCTATTTCCCTCCCTATGCATCAAAGGAGCTAGGCAATCCTGTTTTGGGAGCGGGTACGCTTTGGACGATGACAAAAGACTCCCCAGCAACGCAGGCATTTTTTAACTTTATGTCCGAAGCCTCTGCGCATGAAGCTTGGATGTCACAAGGCACGTTCCTGACTGCGCATAAGGCTGCGGATCTGTCGGCTTACGCAACTCCCGCATTGCGTAAACAGGGTGAAATCTTATCTAATGCGACAACATTCCGCTTTGATGCTTCTGACTTGATGCCAGGTGCGATTGGTGCAGGGGCTTTTTGGTCCGAAATGACAGCATTTGCTAATGGTCAAGATGCACAAACTACGGCTGATAATATTCAAGCTGCATGGGACGCGATTAAGTAACTTATTTTGTTTGCAGCTTATAGGAGCGCAGAGAAATTTGCGCTCCTATGTCGTAAGAAGACAGAATTTACCATTTTAAGTTTGGAATATCTTCATGCGCTCTTTGAAACTGATCATTGCTGGCAATGGTTTGGCAATATTCCTGACAGTCGTATTTCTACTGCCCATAGTTGCGATTGTTGCATATGTTGCAACTTCGCCTTTAGATGATGCGCTTGGACGGCTTGGTTTGGCCATGCGCACCTATTGGGGCTGGAGTACAAATGAATTTGATACTTTGGAGCGTTTTGTAAAAATAGGGTTTGCAGTCCGCTCGGTGATCATTGCCGTTAGCATCTCTTTCCTATATTTTGGGATAACCAATTGGCTCAATATGGGTCTTGCGCGAACCCGTGCAAGAGAGTCGATAGGGCGACAATCCAAGATTACAGAAGCGATCCAGCCATGGATTTTTGTAGGGCCCACGTTGGTCTTGATTCTATTATTTCTTTTGGTGCCCGCGCTTTCAACCTTGAGGCTGTCTTTTCAGGAATACGACGGTGCATTTTCGATCCGAAATTATGCATTCCTATGGGATGCAGATTCGCTTGGATATTTGCAATTCCGCCTAGCCATGCGCAACAGTTTGATGTGGCTAATTTTAGTCCCCTCTACTTGCATTATGTTGGGACTATTGATTGCGGTCTTGGCTGATTCTGTGAAATGGGGTGTCATTGCTAAGACGTTTGTTTTTGTGCCGCTTGCCATTTCATTCGTTGGTGCGGCGGTGATCTGGCGAAATATTTTTGCCGGAGGTGGTATTGAGGCCGTAGAAGCGATAAACGGAACGACACCGTCTTATCAAATTGGCTTGATGAAGGCTCTTCTTGGCCATACGGCAGCCTATAATGAGCCTCTTTACAACCTAAAATTTTGGGGCAATTTCTTTTTGATGTGGATCTTGGTTTGGGTGCAAACTGGATTTGCTATGGTGATCTTTTCTGCTGCGCTTCGTGGAGTTCCAGAGGATACCATTGAAGCAGCGCGTATTGATGGTGCCAATCCATTTCAAATGTTCTTCCGTATCAAACTACCTCAGATCTATTCCACGGTGCTCGTTGTTTGGACCACCTTGGTGATACTAGTGCTTAAAGTTTTTGACATTCCTTATGCGCTTTCTGCCAATGATGATGACAAGCTGTTACTGGCAACCATGATGGAAAACGCGCGCAATAATTGGTCTATTGGGGGCGATAATGTGGACAATCTATTTGCCGCCATTGCCGTGATGCTAATGCTTACAGTTGTTCCGAACATGATATTCAACGGTTGGCGCATTCGCCAAGAACAAAAAGAACTTGGTAATTAAGAGGCTGAACCGATGATTACTCGTACATTTAGCCATCTGGTTTTAGCATTGATTGTGTTTATTTGGATTGTGCCTTTCGTGGCTTTGGTCTCTACGTCATTGCGTTCTGAGACGGAGGCAAAGACTTCGGGATTTTGGACAGCTTTCACGCCAACGGTGCTAGGACATAGATTTAGCACCCATGATAAAGGATCAACCGTCGAATTTATCGAGATGAGTGGCAATATTTTTGATCGGTTAAACGGTGAGAAATCAGGCTTCCTAGTATCCGGTGAGGTTCAATCCATTTTGATAAAAGCAAGAATTATGAATCCCGATAAACCAGGGAAGACGAAGTTAATCCGCAAGCTGGTGCCAGCTGGAGAGCCTTTCGAAACACGTGGTGGGTCATTAGTGTTCCAAAGTAACGGCGATTTCACTTGGACATTTCCCGAGGCAACGGCGCCAAAGCCCAAAAAATTGGATGTTTTTATTAATCAAGACCCTATATTTGGGGCGGATGCTTATATTGAAGTGCTCTTTGATAATAAGAACGTGCCGAATGCTCTTATCTCATCCTTTATAGTTACTATCCCGGCAACAATTATTCCTATAACAATTGCGGCTTTTGCGGCCTATGCGTTTGCATGGATGCAGTTTCCAGGGCGCGATTGGCTGTTTGTGCTGGTCGTTTCTTTGATGGTGGTTCCCACGCAATTGGCGTTTCTACCCATCCTACAGGGATTTAGCGGAATAGCCTCATGGGCCACTGCGTTGAACGCTTGGTTGACCGATTGTGAGATTAATGACAGCTGCCAAGTTGCTTCAAAATCTTTTGCCAGCCTGTGGATTACGCATACAGCCTTTGGATTGCCGCTCGCCATTTATCTCTTGCGCAATTATATTGTTGGTTTGCCCAAAGAGTTGCTGCAGAGTGCGCGCATCGACGGCGCCAGCCATTTGCAGATCTTCACACGAATTATTATACCTCTTTCGGTACCGGCATTGGCGTCTTTCTCAATCTTCCAATTTCTGTGGGTGTGGAACGATTTGATTGTTGCGCTTTATATCGGTCCTAACAATGCGTCGGATTTAGTCTTTCCAATACGTCTACAAAAGCAGCTTGGAACATTTAAAGATCAATTACACTTGCTGAATGCTTCAGCGGTTATCTCGATGATCGTTCCAGTTATCGTGTTTTTATCCATGCAACGATATTTCATTCGCGGCCTTTTGGCCGGATCTGTAAAAGGTGGGTGATTGATGGCGGTGCTTAAATGGTGGGAAACGGCCATTATATACCAAATCTATCCACGTTCTTTTCAAGATAGCAACGGGGATGGTATCGGAGATCTACCCGGCATCACGTCGCGGTTAGAGTATATTGCTAATTTGGGCGTTGATGCGATCTGGATCAGCCCATTCTATCCCTCGCCGCAAAAAGATTTTGGATATGACGTAAGTGATTACTGCGGCGTGCATTTAGAATATGGTACGATGAACGACTTTGATGCGCTGATCACTACGGCGCATGAGTTGGGGCTTAAGGTCATGATCGATATTGTTCCTGCACATTGCTCAGATATGCATCCATGGTTTGTCGAAAGCCGTCAGTCACGCGATAATCCCAAATCAGATTGGTTTCACTGGGTTGATCCACAGCCCGATGGATCTGCACCGACAAATTGGTTGTCTTTCTTTGGTGGCCAAGCTTGGACTTGGGAGCCTCGGCGTCAGCAATATTATCTTCATAACTTTTTGCCCAGCCAACCGAACTTAAACCACGCCAATTCAGCTGTAGGAGAGGCAATTTGCGATGTGGCGCGCTTTTGGTTTGATCTTGGTGTAGATGGTTTTCGCATGGATGCAGTGCATACGATAAATGCGGATAGAGCACCTTATCGGAATAATTTGGCAAAACCAGATTTTGAACTGGGTGACCTGCCACAAGAACAGCAGCCATTTTTTCGTCAACTGCATGACAGCGGACAGTTAAATCAACCTGCAATTCAGACCTTCATCGAAAAGTTTCGTAAAGTTGCTGATAGTTATTCTGGTGACCGGTTCTTAATGGGTGAATTACATGGGGATGATCCAACCCTAGCCAGTGAGACATTCACGGCGCCAGGCCGTTTACACGCGACTTACAATTTCAGTCTACTGGAATGGGGGGGGCTCGATGTTGATGGTTTAAAAAGCGCGATCTCTGCGGCTATTGGCCGATTTAATGGGTCTGGGCGGCTGTCTTTTGCCTTTTCAAACCACGATGTACCGCGCTCTGCAACCCGTCAACTAGCGCCGCTAGGCTTGTCAGAAGATGACCAGGAGGCGATGCAGTTATTGCTTCTAAAGCTTGAGGCCAGCTTGATTGGTTCAACATGTGTATATCAGGGCGAAGAATTAGCTCTTAGCGATGTACAAGATATTCCCATTTCACAGATGCAAGATCCTTGGGGCATAGAATTTGCACCACTATTTTTGGGTCGAGATACTTGCCGTACGCCGATGGTATGGAAGAAAGCTAAAAACAACTGGTCGGGGTTTTCCGAAGCTTCGCAAACCTGGCTGCCTATCGCTGAAAAGCATATCCAGCGGTCAGGTATCGATGAGGCTGCGCGTCCAGGATCAGTATACGATCAATTTTCAAAGTTTCTTGCTTGGCGGGCGCAGCAGCCAGCTATGGTGCAAGCAAACAGCATGACAGAGATCAAAGGTGGGCCTAAACAGATCATTTTTGACCGTATATCAGATCAGCAGAAGCTTCGCTTTTGTTTTGATTTTGAAACTCTTACTACGTCGGTTACAGAGGTATAAATGGCTCAGGTTGAACTAAAGCGCGTAAACAAATTCTTCGGTGAAACGGAGGTAATCCGCAATGTCGATTTGGAAATTAGCAAGGGAGAGTTTGTCGTTTTTGTCGGTCCCTCCGGATGTGGAAAATCAACACTCTTACGCCTTATTGCGGGCCTTGAAACGCTGACCGGCGGTGATATTGCAATTGCTGATAAAACTGTGACAGATCTACCGCCATCTAAGCGTGGCATTGCCATGGTATTTCAATCCTACGCCCTTTATCCGCATATGACGGTGTTTCATAATATGGCGTTTTCTCTAGATCTGCAGGGGCTTCCTCGAAAAGAAATAAAAGAGCGAGTTGAGAAGGCAGCACAGATTCTTCAAATGGAAAGCCTTTTGGATCGCAAACCGGCTGCGCTTTCTGGTGGGCAACGTCAACGCGTTGCAATTGGGCGGGCGATTGTTCGAAATCCTGATGTCTTCCTGTTCGATGAGCCGTTGTCGAATTTAGATGCGGCTTTGCGCCACGATACACGGGTTGAAATTGCACGGCTGCATTCGCAGCTTGACGCAACCACCATATATGTAACCCATGATCAGGTTGAGGCGATGACCTTAGCCGATAAAATCGTCGTTCTAAAAGATGGCGAGGTCATGCAAACTGGGAAACCAATGGACCTCTTCAATAGACCAGAAAATGAGTTTGTTGCTGGCTTCTTGGGTTCTCCGACGATGAACTTTTTTGATGGTGTTTTGGGCCCCGTTGTGAATGACGTTAATCTCGCAGAGTTCCACGGCCAAGGAATGGAGTTGAGAGATGTACCCTTGGTGTCTACTGAGAAAGCAAGCGGCACAACGGTGCGTTTGGGCATTCGTCCACAGCATTTGGTTCTTGATCCAAAGGGGGCGCTCAAGGGCAAGGTGACATTGGTAGAGCAGCTTGGGACGGAAACAATAATTGAACTTATGTCTCCCCAAAAGGTTTTGTTTCGCTATGCCAGTTCTGAACAGATCGATCTGATTGCTGGTCAGCATGCCAGCTTTAGTTTTGATGTGGGTAAGGCGCATATTTTTTGATAAATCGTAGTGACTATCCTAAGGATTGGTCTTGTTAGACAAAACCAACTTGAGACGGGCAGGGTGGTTTCGTAGCCTTGTCGGACGACAAAACGTTCCCCATTCCGCTACTTCAAAACCAGCCCGGAGATCATCCGCTTGGCCGTGATGATGTATGTTCGATTCCCGCTGTCACTTCGCAATGTTGAGGATCTGCTGCATGAGCGGGGGATCGATGTCAGCCACTAAGCGGTCCGGTTCTGGGCGAACAGATTTGGACCGATGTTCGCATCTGAGATCTGCAGGAATCGGATCAGCACGATGCGATCCCATTCGAACTGGCAGTGGCACCTCGACGACGAGAACGCGCCATGCTCCGCTACAGACAAATGCGATGTCTGCAGAAATTCGCCTCAGTCCACTCTTCAGTTCACAACCATTTCAACCAGGAGCGCCATCTCTACAACAGAGATAATTTCAAACTCAACTCAAGCGCTGCTCTCGCCGAATGGCGTCAGCTTTGTTCAGCATGGGTTCAGGCATTGTGAGGCAAACTGAGACTGGTTCGAGTTGGTCTGACAGTACCGTTATTGGTACTCGATAAAATCGCCTTTTTGCTTTAATGACAGGTTTGCTGGCTGCACACTGGTCGCAAAAACTGCGCAGCCATGCGGTCTCCAATCATGTCGCACCGAGAATGGTTGCCAGATCATCCTGTGGCTCCTGGCGCGTCTCCATTTCGAGACCGCCTTGAATGTGGTTCAAGTGAGATATCAGTAACTGTTCCGCCAATTCGGCATTTTTTGACTGTATCGCCTGCAGAATTTTGCTGTGTTCATCATCTGGGCAACTTGCGTTCTCAGATGATCCAAAGAGGCCCACGATGAGTGATGTCCGAGTAACCAATTCGCGCATCATTCGGAAAATAAATTTGTTACTCGTTGCCTCGGCGAGTTTTGTATGAAATTCGCCGGACAGGCGAATGATTTCTGTTCGTTCATTCTTTTCGCGCGCCGCATCCTCAAGGCGAATGTGATCAGTTAAAACCGACAGATTAATATCACTAGAACTTTGTGCCAATTGGCGAACAAGTGGTGGTTCAATCAACATCCGCGCCGCAAATACATCGTTCGCCTCAGTTTTGTCGGGACAGGCAACATAAGCACCACGATTTGACTGTAGCTCGATAATGCCCTGGCTCGATAGCAGTAGAAGCGCCCGTCGAACTCGCATACGGCCAACGCCAAAGGTCTCGCACAGGCGTGCTTCACTCAGTTTGGTGTTAGGAGCCAAACGTTGCTCCATAACCGCCTTGTAGATGCGCTCAACAATAAAATTTTCATCTGATCCCCGATTCGGGTTCGTCGTACCAGTACCGCTTTGCTGTGGGTTGGAGGGCACAAGATCACTTTCAAAGTTGATTAATTTTGCGAATTAGTTGGCTATAAATGCTTAGTCTTTAATCAGTCTAAGGCCAAGCATTAGAATTTGTCGACCAAAATATCAAATATGTTGACAAAAGTTGTTAACAATCGTGAAGTGACTTAGCGGCATGCGTGGGAGTTCCATATAGTTGCCGACTGATAATGGCGCAAAACGCGTCCAAATTGAATTCAACGGGAATTAAAAATGCAACGTAGAACACTTATGAAAGCGGTACTAACAGCGGTAACGCTGACCGCACTTCAAACGACAATCGTACATGCCGAAAACACTGTTCTGAAAATTGGCTTTGTGGGCGTGACCAGCGGTCCTGCCGCTGCGTGGGGTATCTCCAATCAGCGCTCAATGGAAGCACGCGCGGCGTGGATCAATGAGACTGGTGGGTACACTATCGGTGGCACAACCTATGACATTGAAATAGTCTCCTTTGATGATCAGAAAGACCCCAAACGCGCAATTGCAGGTATGGAAAAGATGGCTCAAGAGGGCATCCACTACGTTGTGGGCCCGAACGTTGACGATGGTGCAGCAGCTGTGCGGCCTGTGGCTGAGTCAAATGGGATTATGTATTTCCCATATGCGTTTCCAAAGGCGCTCTATCAAGCGCCAGCTTCAAACGCTGTTTTGGGAATGGTTGCCAATTACCAGTCTGGTCCGGCCATCTACAAATATTTAATGGCGGAAAAAGGTGTTAAAACTGTTGCCTTTATTGCGGCAAACGAATCTGATCCACTAAGCCAGCGTGATGGTGGGGTTGAAGCGGCAACCGCACTTGGCATGGAGGTTGTTTCATCCAACGTAACTTATCAAGTTGACACTACTGACTTCACACCAGTTTTGACGCCGATTATGCGCACGCGCCCTGATTTACTGGTGTTGTCTGGCGTATCACCTGCGAATGCGCCACAGTTGATCCGCTCTGCTCGCGAATTGGGGTTTGAAGGTGTGATTTCGACTGAGACGGCCCAAGATGCTGGTGTTCTTGCCGAAGGTGCTGGCGATCTCGCAAATGGCTTTATCTCGGTTGGTGGTGCTTCCACGCCCGAGCTCGCGTCACCAATGATGAACGAGTTTGTTCAGCGTTACACAGATATGTTTGGTGAGTATAACGATGAGTCCAACACAAAGGTTTATGCCTTGGAGTATATTCTTGAGACGCTTAAAGCCGACCCATCTGCAATTGCCGACGTAAACGCGTTTCAAGCGACAATGGACACGTTTGAAGCACCAAATCCGTACATGAACGGCGACGCAAAGCTGCGTTATGTGGGTATGTCTTCCTTTGGCCAAAAGCGTCAGGTTGCTGTGCCACTTGTAGTGAACGTTTATCAGGATGGCGCATTTAAAACCCTGTTCGTCGCAGAAGTTGATTAGACGCTCCTTTCTACTCTTGGACCTCTGTTGAGAAGAACGTCCCTGGGCCGCACTGGCCCAGGGTTTTTCCACGAAAGAAAACTGAAAATGGAACAGATACTTGCCAATGGTGTCTATTTGGGGTCCCAATACGCGATGATTGCGCTTGGTCTAACTCTGATCTTCGCCCTGATGAATGTCCTCAATTTTGCCCACGGACAGATGTATGTAATTGGTGGCTTTGTCACCTACACGTTCTACGGCCAGTGGGGTGTGCCGTTCGTTTTGGCTCTAGTTATGTCCTGCGTTACCCTCGCTATCCTTGGGGCGCTGATTGAACGATACCTCTTTGCCCCGGTGATCAAGGGGTCTGCCCGAGAAGAAAGTACGATGCTTCTTGCGGCGGGAATTGCGTTTTTCTTGGATGCTCTCATTCTTATAATCTTCGGCGAAAAACAGCGCGGTGTTCCAAAGATCGTCAATGGCGTCTTCAACTATGATTTTCGGCTGATCATGCCTTACGACCGTATTCTGATCTGCGTTTTGGCGATCCTGTCGATCGTCGCGTTCATCGGTCTGATGCAGTACACTAAGACAGGTCGTGCGCTGCGCGCACTGGCCCAAGACAGAACTGCAGCTCAGTTGATGGGCGTGAACGTTGATCGATATTCAATGATTGGTTTTGCGTTGGGCGCGATGTTGGCTGGGCTGGTTGGCGGCCTTCTGGTGACAATTACCGGTGTGAATCTTGGCATGGGCGGACCTACATCAATCAAAGCCTTCATGATGGTGATGATCGGTGGCGCTGGAGTGATATCGGGTGCGATCTGGGGTGGTATTATCCTTGGCTTCATGGAGGCCATCGGCCTCGCTGTTTTGTCTCAATATGGTGACATCACATACCTCCTGATTTTCATTTCGTTGATGATTTTTCTTGCCGTCCGGCCTCAGGGCCTGATGGGAAAGCCTTGGGGTTGAAGTAATGATGGGCTTCTCTGGAAAGCAACTGGTTGGTGTTGGCGTCTTCCTCGTTGCCATATTTGTTGGCGTGCCACTCCTCATAAATGTGACTGGCCGTTGGGATTTCTACTTTACCCTGACCTCGGTCGCGCTTTTATCAATCGCTAGCGCTGGAGTTTGGCTAACGTTCTATATTGGTCGAATCAATATTGGCCAAGGGGCATTTGCCCTGATCGGTGCTTATGTTTCCGCCATTTTGGTCGTTAAAGCTGGGTGGTCCTTCTGGATATCACTGCCTGCTGCTGGGCTGTTTTCCGGATTGGTTGCGGTGCTGATTGGCTTGCCAATCCTGCGCTTGCGAGGAGTTTATTTTGCGATGATCACGCTGGTTTTGACCCAAGTTGTGACGCTGACGGCTTTGGCCCTGTCGATAACAAATGGAGCCAAAGGCATCTCAAACATTCCACTTCCTTCGGGTGTTGCCATATTCGGTATACCGCTAGTTCCAGATTTTGGCGCAATGGAAAATACCAAACTCGCCTTCTATCTAACGGCCTGCTTATTGATGGTTGTGACATATGCTGCACTTTACCGGCTGGTAAATTCGCGACTTGGACATCTCTGCCGGTCGATGCAGCAAAACGAGGAACTGGCCAGCTCGATAGGTGTAAACATCGCTTACATCCGCGCTGTGATCTTCACAAT
>JAAENI010000364.1 GCA_024224595.1 Hyphomicrobiales bacterium | reverse complement strand
CAGCCTTCCTGAAACTTATTGAACTCATCCCGGGTTTGTTTATCCAGGTCTTTGCGGTCAACCACAAAGACACACTTTTCAATATCGGGATTGTCTTTGAGCAGTGTCGAGGCTTTGAACGAGGTCAGAGTTTTTCCGCTGCCGGTGGTGTGCCAGATATAGCCATTGCCCCGGTTCTGATGAATGCAGTCCACAATGGCTTTCACCGCGTAGATTTGATACGGACGCATGATCAGTAATTGTTGTTCGCTGACGACAAGCACCATATAGCGGCTGATCATTTGCCCCAGAGTGCATTTTGCGAGAAAACTTTCGGCGAATTCATGCAAATGGGTGATTTTCTTATTCTCTTCATCGGCTAACTGATACACAGGCAGGAAGCGTTCATCGGCATTGAAGCTGAAATGGTCGGTATGATTATTTGCGAAGTAATAGGTATTGCTTTGGTTGCTGACGATAAACAACTGCATAAAACACAACAGGGAGTTGCTAAAGCCGTTGCCGGGGTCGTTTTTATAGTCGACAATTTGCTCCATCGCCCGCTTTGGATTGACATCCAAGGCTTTCAGTTCGATCTGCACAACCGGCACACCGTTCATGAGGATGATGACATCGTAACGATGATAGCTGTTGTCGGTATTGATTCGCAATTGATTGATGACTTCGAATTCGTTTTTACACCAGTCTTTGATATTCACCAGCGTAT
>JAAENI010000363.1 GCA_024224595.1 Hyphomicrobiales bacterium | reverse complement strand
TGCAAAACTATTCTGATCATGGCGCTGTTCATGAAAATGAGAACCTTGACCAAGCCATCACCACATTGGTCGATGATTATGTGGCAGATTGGCAGACGCATGGGCAAAACAAATCCCGCCTCGCGCTTGCGCATCGCCGCAAGGATGTTCATGCCATCAATCAGGCTATTCGAACAGCACGAATTGGCGATAGTGACCCGCAAGACGAGGCACTATTTCAAACCGATCATGGTCCGCGTGCCTTTGCCGCTGGCGACCGGCTTCTCTTTACCCGCAATGATCGTGATCTGAATGTTCGCAATGGGATGTTGGCAACCATCAAAACGGTTGGTGACAGCCAACTCACTGTGCAATTCGATCCAGATGATTCCGGTGACCAACGAAAATTGACCTTCTCACCAGAGGAGTTTTCAGCCATTGATCATGGCTTCGCTGTCACCGTTCATCGTGCTCAAGGGTGTACTGTTGATCGTAGTTTTGTCCTATCCAGCAAAACACTCGACAGCAATCTTACCTATGTGGCTCTAACGAGACACCGGGATGAAACAGGCTTTTATACCGCGCCTGACATTTCACCCAAGAGGATAAATACTAAATTGGATTTCATGGAAAACATGAACTTTAAACAACGAGTCCCAACCAGAACACGTTGAGTCACTAAATTTCTGCTTGAGCCGATATCTACCGATATGAGGAAGTCCACAATTGGATCGTTTTTATTCAGTTATAGGACGATATTGACTAGATGCACATATAGTTCCCGACACGATGTATATGGGTACATGGTGGATTTGCGCCTCTAATTTGGTGCGGCAAAGTCCGCTATAGGAGTATC
>JAAENI010000362.1 GCA_024224595.1 Hyphomicrobiales bacterium | reverse complement strand
CTTTTCTTGTGGTCAACCAGATCACGGCGAAAATCATGCCTTGCCAGTAAACGTGAATAAACGGTCAAATGATTCCGTGTTAACAAGAAGCGGTCTAATGAAACTTTTTTCTGCAGAAATTCTTTGAAACCACTATATTCCAGTAGGATAGACGAAATGGTGAGGTTGGAATAATCTCGAATCTGTGACAAAGTTTGGAAAAATTTGACTCTCCTGTATAGGTAAAAATTGAAGGATTTGCCTGAGATTTGGACGTAAAACCATTCAATGAGCTGGAAAACTAAAAAAGAGTCCCGAGGCGGACGCGGTTATCATCATGGTAATTTGCGCGAGGCCCTCATCGATGCCGCGCTGGCTCTCGTCTCAAAAAAAGGACCAGATGGCTTTACCTTTGCCGAAGCAGCACGTGAAGCTGGTGTCAGCCCGGCAGCACCCTACAGACATTTTCGAGATCGTGATGAACTGGTGGTTGAAGTTGCCAGACGCGGCTTTAAACGTTTTGCAAAACGGCTTAATAAGGCGTGGGACAAAGGTAAACCCGATGCACTTTCAGCGCTTAATGCTGTCGGCACCGCTTATCTGAAATTTGCTGATAGTGATGCGGCTTTGTATAATGCCATGTTTGAATCAGGTGTTCCTCCAGATTCTGAACGGCAGTTGAAGCTTGCCGCTGATGAAGCTTTTGAAGTAATCCGCAAAGCAACAGATTTGGTTTGTGAGATGATCGCAAAAGAAAACAGACCCCCCTCGTTGATGGTCGCGTTGCACATTTGGTCTCAGGCCCATGGTGTTGCCTCGTTGTTCTCAAGAGGGGACGCAGCTCGTCGTGCATTGCCGATGCAGCCGGAAGAGCTTCTGGAAGCCGGGATGCTGATTTATCTCGATGGTCTGGGTATCGAGCGTTAGATTGATCTTCGAGCACGCTGGAAGACAATTGGCGCGCAAACGCCCATGGGCAGCAGTCAAAAAATTCAATATTGTATTCTTGACAAAGTGAAAGACCATGCTTACGTATGTTAATGTAAAGCACATTAACATTAACACTGAGGAAAATATGGAACTCGTACAGCGCATAGACGAATATGGGAAACCGGCCTGGATCACATTGATGATCCTCGGCTTTGTAATTTTCTGGCCAATTGGGCTGGCAATCCTTGGATATCTAATATGGAGTAAAAGAATGGGATGCTCATCTCGTAGAAAATTCCGCAATCAATTGTGGGGAGATGCAAAAGGCTGCGGACCTTCGAAAGGAATGAAGGCTTGGGCACGTCATTCATCGACCAGTGGCAATCGGGCATTTGACGAATATCGTGCAGAAACGATGCAACGTCTGGAAGAGGAATTTGAAGAATTTCAGGGGTTTCTGGGCCAATTGCGTGCCGCACGTGACAAAAAGGAATTTGATCGTTTCATGAAATCGCGGAAGAAAACCGTAGATATTGATGCGGACGATGACGATTTCCCTGTTGAGTCTGATAAGCCGGAATCAAAAGGTGACTGGCCTCCAGTTTGAACAATGGTTGAATACTCATCTCTACCATGAACAATACCCCGTCATTTTGGCGGGGTTTTGCCTTTGATTGGAATATGATCGGCAGAGTTTTTAGCCGGGAGCATCCTGTTACCAATATGCCTGGTCTTGCCTACAGCGTCGATTGCGACTGGATTTTATTTGTGCTCTGAATAGTTGCCGCTTGGAGATATTAGCATTTCCCGCCAAACCCCAAGTATCCTGTGCATCGTTTCATCAAAGTTACCTTTGATAGTTTTCTTTAACCACGCCCGGAAATATTTACTCCAGTTCGTCCAGAGATGCGCATCGGTATAAGCGTGGAAATCGACACGGAATTGAATTAGTCTGAAAGAATTAGTCAATCAAAAGCAATGCTCGCATCCCGATATCACCAACGGCGGCCAAGCAGGCGCACCAGAAACAGGGCGAATTTTGGGTTTTTACAATATTGTTGCAGCATTACTTCATGCGATAATGTAAAAATTTTGCAGTATGTTTTGCAAATCGCAGTGGCTGTGCGGCTGTTTTCTGGCGTGAATATGCCGATTTCACCTAACAGGTCATCTTTCCCCAACTGAACACCGATTTCTTCCAGTAGAACAGTTCCCGACTTAATCAGGATCATGCGGTCCGACTGAGCGCCTTTTTTGGAAAAGTACGGTTCCCGATTGTGTTTTTCCAGCCGCATGAATTGAATAAGGGGTTGGAGTGCCGCATCTTCACTTGTACTGTTTTTGATCTCGTTGATCAGCTTGATAAGCTGAATTCCTGAGCAGACTTCGAAAAACCTGGTTTGACACCACCAGTTGAATGCGGTTGAGTATGGAATTCTTTAAACGGAGTTTAATCGGTGACAGACAAACAATTTGATGCCGTATCCGGCATGGATGTTCCCCGTTTTGCTGGTGTCGCCACATTTATGCGATTGCCGCAAAAGTCAATTGATCAGGCAAACGATGTTGATATTGGTTTGATTGGTATTCCCTGGGACGGCGGCACAACCAACAGACCCGGTCCACGCCATGGCCCGCGTCAAATGCGCGATCAGTCATCGATGATCCGACGTGTCCACCATCTGACGGGTGAGAGCCCGTTTGATCGCGCGCGTATTGCTGATCTGGGTGACTGCCCGGTCAATCCGATTGATGTCATGGACGCGTTAACTCGTATTGAGAAGCACTACGTACACATCCTCGACAAAAACATCTTACCGTTGTCGGCAGGTGGTGATCATCTTTGCTCGCTTCCGGTATTAAGAGCTCTGGCGAAAAAGCACGGTCCAATGGGCATGGTTCATTTTGACGCCCATAGTGATCTGTGGGACAGCTATTTTGGTGGATTTAAATACACCCATGGAACGCCATTTGCCCGGGCAATAGAAGAAGGCCTGCTGGATCCCGCGCGGGTCGTGCAAATTGGATTGCGCGGTTCAGTCTATGATATGGAAGATCGTGACTTTGGCAAAAAACACAATGTTAGAATGATCAGTATTGAAGAATTTGACGAACTCGGTGTTGATCAAACCATGGCGGTCGCTCGACAACTTGTTGGCGATGTTAAAACCTATATCAGTTTTGATATTGATTGCCCTGATCCGGCATATGCTCCCGGCACAGGAACCCCGGAAGTAGGGGGATTCACCAATCGTGAGGCGCTTTATATGTTGCGTAAATTACGTGGCCTGAACATTGTCGGCGCTGATGTCGTTGAGGTATCCCCACCCTTCGATCCGTCCGGTTATACGGCACTCAATGCTGTAACTATGATGTTTGAACTATTGTGCGTCATGGCTGAAAACCTTAATGCCAACGACTAGACTTCTATATATCCTGAGTTAGCAGCGTATGTCCCAAGAATCTATTATCATTGACAATACCCGACTCGAAGTTTGTTGGGTTGGAGTGAAGGAAAATGAAAAACCGGATTTGGTATTTTTGCATGAGGGGTTGGGGTGTGTCGAGTTATGGCGTGACTTTCCGCATGCTCTTTGCCAAAAACTGGGTATGCGCGGGCTAATTTACAGCAGAGCCGGTTATGGCAAATCTGACCCTTGTGAATTGCCACGTATGGTCACTTACATGCATCACGAAGCGATTGAAATATTACCGAAGGTGCTTGACGAGGTGGACATTAAATCTGCGATTCTGATTGGTCACAGTGATGGCGGATCAATCGCTATCATTCATGCAGGAGCGACTGGGGATTCGCGAGTGAAGGCAATTGTTACCCTCGCCGCACATGTTTTTAGTGAGAAAGAAGTTTCTGGAGTATTTAAGTCTGCCTTGGCATCCTATCAGTCTGGCGACTTGATGCAACGGTTGAAAAAATATCATGGTAAAAATGTCGATCACGCATTTTATGGCTGGCATGATGCGTGGACATTGCCTGAATTTGAAAGCTGGAATCTGGAAGAATTCCTGCCCGCGATCAATGTTCCTGCTCTGATTATTCAAGGCATCAATGATGAATATGGCACAAGTTCCCAGGTTGATGCGATTGTCAAAGGGTTAGGATCAAAAGCCATTAGTCATTTGATTCCCGATTGTGGCCATTCTCCACATTTGCAGCAGAAAAGTATGACCACGAATATCGTATGTGAATTCATTGAGCGATTGGAACAATGAATGAGTGAGTTAGTCAACTGTCTGATTGTGACGACGATAGTCAATTTGTTGGCTGTGGCATTGATAAACATCGAGAAATCATGATGTTTTCCTGATTGCATACAAATTGATTGTTGATGCACGGAGATGCTCCGCAGATACAATTCAGGCAATAGGAGGGCGTAAGGCAAAAGCAGGCTCCCAGGAAATTAAAGGGAGGCTAGAACCCGGCAGATTCTGCTGTTTTGATGCGGGAAAATTAAATTCTGCATCTGACTGGCTTGTACCAGAAACCATGTGATAATATGAAACCATGATCTGCACATTTGTATTATCAGCACAGCACTAATCTCGTTCGCTGCTGGCATGGACTTCGCTATTGTCTTGAACTCCAGAGGATACAGTCTCCGATATCTGTGAGGTGGTTTTGTCGGCAATAAACATGGCCTGATTGATCTGGCCATGAATGACAACAAGCGACAAAATCAGAAATGTGGAAATTATACGAATCATAACTTTCGTTACTCGAATTCCAATGACTGTTCCACTCAATTTGTGACTACGCAGACAAAAGCAAAATGGAGTTCAACATTTTCTGAAATTCAAGTCGCAACTTTTTGAATTGTTCGAACATAAGAAAATGCAATCAACATAAGAAAATGCGATCAAAACAACCGATATATCGGTTGTCTTAATGCGGAAGAAATTTTAGAATGGCGCGCATATTCGCAAATTGGACTGGATTTGACAATCCTCGACAATACTTTTGACAGTGTTGGCCATCAATATGTGAGATAACAAAAAGGGAGAACTAACTGTTATGATATCCAGGATAACCAAACTTTCAAAAATTTCCAGCGTTCTGGGAAGCGCCGCATTGTGTGCTAGCCTGATGTTGTCAGCCAGCCCAGCGGCCTATGCCGGTGAATTGACCGTTTATACAGCGGTTGAAGCTGAAGATTTGAAAAAATATGCAGCCAAATTCAATGAAGATCACCCTGATATCACGATAAAATGGGTTCGCGATTCTACCGGCATTGTTACCGCGAAATTACTGGCTGAAAAAGATAATCCGCAAGCTGATTTAATCTGGGGTCTTGCTGCGACTTCACTTTTGCTAATGAAAGGCGAAGGAATGCTGGAGGCATATGCACCCAAGGGTGTTGAACTGCTTGATGCAAAGTTTGTGGACAAATCCTCTCCTCCGAGTTGGGTGGGCATGGATGCCTGGGTTGCTTCTGTTTGTTACAATACAGTTGAAGCAGGAAAAGCAGGCTTAAAGCCGCCAACATCATGGAAAGATCTGTTGGATCCTATGTACAAAGGGCACCTTATTATGCCCAATCCGAATTCTTCGGGTACTGGATTTCTTGACGTTTCCAGTTGGCTTCAGATGTTTGGCGAAGATGGCGGATGGAAATATATGGACGGATTACACGAAAATATTGCCCGCTACACCCATTCAGGATCAAAACCCTGCAAACTGGCTGCCGCGGGTGAAATTCCGATCGGTATTTCATTTGCATTCCGTGGTGCAAAATCAAAAGCCAAAGGCGCTCCATTGGATGTTATCGTACCATCAGAAGGTGTGGGCTG
>JAAENI010000361.1 GCA_024224595.1 Hyphomicrobiales bacterium | reverse complement strand
ACTTTGTCACAGATTCGAGATTATTCCAACCTCACCATTTCGTCTATCCTACTGGAATATAGTGGTTTCAAAGAATTTCTGCAGAAAAAAGTTTCATTAGATTATCAGAATGCGGAGATTCGCCTGGTAGAAATATCGGGCAATATCAGGAAATCTGTTTACATATTCGAATAATGGAATACAATAAAGTTCAGAGAAGAAAACAAAAACCAGCGATCAACAAACTCGATCAAATCGCATTGCTTCGCTGTCCATTGTCAACCGGGTGATAAAAAACAACATTTTGAATTGCTGGATGAATTGAGCGGTTGCATATCCAAAAACCTGAACGCTATTTGCCGCAATTTGCTCAGACCCAATTTTCTCCACAATAACACCAAGTCTACCGGCAACGACAATCCAGAATCGAGTGAATTAACACAAATCCCAGTTTTGATTTCCAGGGAACGGCAATTCAAAAATCAATTTCAGACTGAGTAAAGGACCCTATTATGAAAGTTACATCGATCAGAAAACTTGCGCTTGTCTCAACAGCGGCGCTAATGCTTTCCACCAATCTGGGCACTACATATTCACCTGCAGTAGCACAAACTCCCGAAATCCTGTCCAGTTTTACTGATCCGGCATTCACTAAAGGTTTCGCCTCCATGATGAATCCCGGTATGATGGCGAACTGGATGAAAATTATGGCCAACCCAGCGATGATGGAAGCCATGATGAGCATGGCCAATCCGGAATTGATGACTTCCTTCATGACGATTATGACAAATCCCGATTTTATGAAATCGATGATGAATTTCGGCAATCCGAAAATGATCGAGGGTTGGATGAAAATGATGAGCGACCCGAAAATGATGGAAGCCATGATGAAGATGGCAGATCCGAAAATGATGGAAGCATTTATGAAAATCATGATGAATCCGGCGATGATGGATTCAATGATGAAAATGGCGTCACCTGAGATGATGAACCAATGGATGGGTGTCATGACCAATCCGGAAATGATGCAATCCATGATGAAAATGATGGATCCAGAAATGGTTGAAGTCTGGATGAAGATGATGACCGACCCTAAAATGATGCAACCAATGTTCAAAATGATGTCGCCTGAGATGATGACCCAATGGATGGGGATCATGACTGACCCCAAAATGATGGACGCCATGATGAAGATGATGGATCCCCAGATGATGATGAGTATGATGTTTTCAATGATGTCGATGATGAATACAATGCCCAAAATGATGGAAGGTATGACACCAAAAACCGAGACCAAGCCAGAAGTAAAAAAAGACGCTGAATAGAAATGCCGACAAGATCACCTTAGCGAAAACTGGAATAGTCGTTGGCAAATCCAACCTTAATTTACAGGATGAAACAAATGAATTTGATCAGGCTGGTTGTTGTTTTTTCTACGATTTTTACTATTTCAACTCATTTGGCGAATGGGCAAGAGAGTGACGGGAAAATACTGGAATTTAACGATCAATCCTATATGGAAAAATCGCCTGAAAACTCCGAACTGATGAACAATGCAGGCAAATTTATACCGACAAGGCCAAAAGAAGATTACCAGAAAAACACCATGCTGGAACCTTTGTCGGCGACTGCAAAAATGCGTTTTATGCAGTCAATCATGACGACGATGCCGTTCAGTTTGCGGGATATGATCAACATGATGGTGGCCAAGAAAAAAGCCTTGCCAGGCCTCAGTTTTGATGAAGTGATCGAATCACTTAAATCAAAAGCCTTGGACTTGAATATGCGCCCCACCGGTCATAACACGCCTTATAAAATCCTGCGCCAAACTTTCGATCCGAATAGTCCAAGAGTTGAATTTTTAAGCTTTTGTGATTTGATCACAATGCGCAAAATTCTTGATTATTCGCTGGAAATGTCAGCATTTTTACCATGTCGAATTGGTGTTGTCGAAGATGCAAACAATCAGATTTGGCTAACCACTCTTGATTTTGACATACGTTGGCTCGACACTTCATCAAATCCAAATAAAATCAGCGATGATCTGCGTTTGCGGGCAATCAGGGTACGTGAAAACATCGAGAAGATAATGGATGCGGCCGCGACGGGCGATTTCTAGAGCCTATCAGGCTTAGACCCGTTTCTTGTTTGAATCTTGGAGTTCCATTTATCCGCCTTGAAGTTTCGGCAGGATAAATAATTCCGCCTCTTCATCGAGTGAAACGAATATTGAATCCCGGTAAATTTGTCCATCAACCGCCACAGAAACGTTATTTTCCAACTCTGGTTCCAGACCCGGATATTGTTCAATCAACTGCAAAAACACCTTGTGTATGGTCGGGGCAGAGAATTCAAATTCAGAATTTCCATCGGTAAATTCCCGTAAACCGCCCCACAAGGATACTTTTACCATCGAACGTTACCCTACCCTTTCTTATGCTCCTCGATAGCCTTCAACAGGACAGGTGGCGCCATAGGTATTTGCGTCATCCTGATTCCGGTTGCAGAACAGATTGCGTTGGCAATGGTGGCAAGCGGTGGAACAATCGAAGTTTCACCCACACCCCGCACCCCATAGGGGTGGCCCTTGTTGGGAATTTCGATGATTTTGGCCTCTATCATCGGTACATCAGAACAAACCGGCATCCGGTAATCGAGAAAACCCGGGTTTTGCATAATACCATCATCACCATATATATAGCCTTCATTCAGAGCCCAGCCAATGCCCTGCACCGCTCCGCCCTGATACTGACCCTCAACATAAGAAGGATGAATGGCCTTACCCGCATCTTGCACAACGGTGTAACGGCAAATCTGCGTGCATCCGGTTTCTTCATCGACTTTGACATCAGCTATATGAGCCGAAAAGCTGACACCTGCACCTTCGGCATTGACCTCGTGGTGACCGGCTATTGGTCCGCCTGTTTGCGCGGTTTTACGGGCTATCTCAGCAATCCCCATGGGTTCAAAATCCCCGGCATTAGGGCCACAAGGCTTTGCAAAGCCGTCAACCCATTCAACAGCATCTTGGGGGATATCCCAAATTTTGGCTACACGACCACACATTTCCAAAATTGCCCCCTGAGCGGCACGAATGATCGCCAGACCATTGGCAAATGTTGTGCGACTGCCGTCAGTGGTATCGTTGAAGCCAAGCGAACTGGTATCGGCAATTATGGTACGTACATTTTCGTAAGGAATACCCAGAGCCTCTGCGGCCATCTGGCACATCGCCGCGCGTGAACCTCCAATATCGGGGCGTCCAACCGATACGGTAACGGTCCCATCGGTATTCACATTAAGACTGATGGAAGTTAAACCGCCAAAATTGAACCAAAACCCGACAGCCATTCCACGGGCCTGTCCCTCGGCTACCGGGGCCTGATAGTGGGGATGATCGCGGGCAGATTCCAGAGTTTTTACTAGGCCGATCTGATCATATTTGGGACCGTAAGAAGATCTATCACCTTCTTTTGCGGCGTTCATCAATCGAAAATCGATTGGATCAATACCCAGTTTTCCTGCCAGTTCATCGATCACACTTTCAACTGCGAAATTGATAATTGGTGCACCTGGTGCTCGATAAGAAGCTTGCATAGGCCGGTTGGTAAGCACCTCATCGCCGGTGGCACGTACATTTTCCAGTGAATAACAGGCATAAGCGCACATGGCTCCCAACATGGCAATGAAACCACCAAAGGCGCCACTTTGGTAATTGAGGTGGGCATCTCCGGCAGTGATCTTACCGTCGTTGGTCACGCCAATTTTAACACGCATGGACGAGCTGGATGTCGGCCCAGTGGCGCGAAACACTTCCGATCTGCTCATAACCATTTTAACCGGTCTGCCGGTCTTTCGTGAAAGCGCCAAAGCCAGAGGCTCAAGATAAACAACTGTCTTTCCGCCAAATCCTCCGCCAATTTCTGAAGCTGTGACCCGCAGACGGGATTCTGCAATATCAAGCAGAGCCGCACAGGTATCACGAACCAAAAAATGACCCTGGGTCGTGCACCAGATTTCCGAATTACCATCCTCACTAAAAGTCGCCAGACAGGCATGAGGTTCTATATAACCCTGATGGGCAGCCTCAGTCGTGAACTCCCGCTCCAGAATGATGTCCGCTTTAGCAAACCCGTCTTCGATATTACCGTGCCCAAATTCTGAAAAACTGTCGATATTTGAAGGTTTTTCCGGCTTGGGATCAATTCCGCTGGTGAAGTTGTCTTCATGAAGTAAAGGAGCATCTTGCGCCATTGCCGCATCAACATCAGTGACATGAGGAAGAATTTCATACTCCACGTCGATCAGTTTTACGGCCTTTCTGGCAATTGAAACATCGGCAGCAGCAACAGCTGCAACTGCATGGCCTTCATAGAGTGCTTTGCCATGGGCCATAACATTGTGCAAAGTTGCCTTGTGTGCCCTGGGCACCTCACCAAAATCTTGTGCCGTAACGATGGCTTTGACCCCGTGAAGTGCCATAGCTTTTGTCGTATCAATTGAAACAATGCGGGCGTGAGGATGGGGACTTCGCAATACTTTGCCAATCAACATCCCGGGTGCAAATGTATCTGCACCGAAGCGGGCCCTTCCGGTTACCTTGTCAACACCATCGGGTCTGTCTGGCCGGGTGCCGACCACTCTAAATCCGTCGGTCTTTTCCAATCGGTCAATTTTAGCCAAGTTCTGTCCCTCTCATCTCTTCGGCTGTATGGAGAACAGCGCGTACAATCTTGTCATAGCCGGTGCACCGGCACAGATTGCCAGCTAGCCAATACCTGACTTCTGTTTCCGTTGGATCGGGGTTTTTATCTAAAAGAGCCTTAGCCGCGATCAGAAATCCCGGCGTGCAGATGCCACACTGTAGTGCAGCATGTTCAATAAAGTTGCGCTGTAGTGGATGCAGTTCACCGCCATCAGCCATACCTTCAATTGTATCGACTTGACGACCCTGCGCTTCTGCCCCCAGCACCAGACACGAGCAAACCAGCCGATCATCCAGCATCACAGAACAAGCGCCACAATCGCCTGAAGCACAGCCTTCTTTAGTGCCGGTAAGGCCCATACGATCACGTAAAACCTCAAGTAGAGTTTCTTCGGGTCGGCATAGAAACTCGCAATTGTCACCATTGATTTTTGTTGAAACCTGAATATTTGTCATGATTTTTCCCCAATCCGACCAGTGACCCGTTCCCTGGCCCGCTGCGCGGCTATCAGGGCAACACGCTTTGCCAGGACCCCGGCGATTTTCGTGCGAAATTCAATTGTCCCGCGTTTGTCATCAATCGGGTTACACGCAGCACTGGCGGTCAGTGCCAATTGATCGAGCGCATTATCATCTATTTTGCTGCCGATTAACGCTGCTCCGGCTTCTTCGACAAGCAACACGGTTTTCGCAACTGCACCCAGTGCGACGCGCGCTGCGGTACATATGTCAGATTCATCAAGGGTCAAACTTATTCCAACCCCAACGACTGCGATATCCATTTCCGTTCTGGGAATAAACCGCAGGTAGGCATCTCCAGAGCGGGAAGGCGTGGAAGGCAGGAATATTGAATGCAAGATTTCACTTGGTGCAATGCTGGTCTGGCCTGGCCCGGTTGGGATATTTTCAACTGGTACTTCACGTATTCCATCTGGTCCAATCAAACGAACTATTGCCTGGGCTGCAACGAGTGCCGGAACACTGTCGGCTGCGGGCGAACCATTGCACAAATTGCCAGCAATCGTAGCCCTGCCCTGAACCTGGGTTGAGCCAATTAGTCCCGCGGCCTCCGCACATCCCGGCCATAGGTCCATAACACCCTGGTGCTCTGTCAATTGCGAACAAGAAACCCCGGCTCCAATACGAAATCCACCATTTTCGGCCGAAATGTTACAAACTTCATTGATGCGTTTGATATCCAGAATCAGATCAGGATCAATATGTTCCCCATTTAACTGAACAATTATATCGGTGCCGCCCGCCAGAATTCGGGTGTTTCCCGAAGCCTCTGACAACAAACTGACAGCACCTTCAATTGTAGTAGGCGCTTGATAATTCATACATTTATTCCAATTTGATTTGCGCCAATCCTTCAATGATGGTGGCATTTTGTCAACAATAAATGTTTAGCTGTTACGATGTGAATATTCAATATCCAACGAATGATCGATGCAATTTTTTCACAAACCAGGGTCAAATTGCGCAACCTGCCCGTCGCAATTATTCTGGTTTTGATGGACAGTCCAGGATATTTTTTTACTCAGAACCTGTTACCGGCAAATATCGCTTATGCGCTCAATCGTGGCATTGCCAATATTTCTTAACCAGCATATCCCAGATGACTTGACAAACAGGCCCTGATGGATTCTGGTTTGCTTATTCTGATAGTAAAACCTTCTCGATACCGATACTATTCAAGGCAGCACTGGCGAGGCCCGGATCGAATATGCATTGTGGCATGCCGGCACTCTCGGCCTTATAAAGAGTCATATCAACGGGATTTAGAATCTGATCTTGATTGTTGCCGTCACGGGGAACCAAAGCTGTACCGACAGTTGCACCCACCGATACTTCCTGATTTGCAATATGATATCCGCTAGAAACAACGGTCCGGATATCATGAACGAATTGACTGGTATCCAACTCACTGGATACCGGATATTAAGTTACAACAAATTCATCACCGCCGAAACGTGCAACAAACCCAGAGGAACCGACCCACTCGCCAATTCTGCCGACAGCTTCAGTCAACAACATATTTCCGCCATCATGTCCCAGCGTATCATTAATTTGTTTAAATCGGCCGAGGTCAATAAAGCGCAATACGAATTCTATGTTTTCTTCTGAATTTCCATCACCGGTCTTTTCCAGAGTTGCGTTTAGCTGTTTGGAAAATGCCAACATATTAGGCACAGCAGTAAGGTGGTCCGTTGTCGCCTGTCTTTGAATTATCAAATTTGCTTTGCGGAGTTGATCGGCTGTACGAAAACTCGGGTAAAGAAAAACTGGCGCCAAGATAGATGAGACTACAAGCGTTGCAAATAATTGATACCAGATACTGTGGTAATATATGCCTATATAGTTGAACAACACAGTTGCAAAGATTGAAGCCAATATTATTACCAGAATGGATTGTATGATCGTCAGCTTGATTGGACTGACATCAAAACTACCCGAATACATTTGTCGCAAAATTGAGTGATCTGTTTTGGCATAGTGTGGCATATCGATGAAAAACATTATTAAACCGGGTGAGCAACAGGTAAAATTTGACTTGCCTGTTTTGCTTTTGTTAATTTTTTTGCCTAGTTGCGCCTCGGAGTTCAATATTGAAGTTGATTTGTACATTGTGATAGGCCTGAACTCGATTTCACAAAACGAAAGCTGTCCTTCTTCGATGAATTATTTATTCCCCCCCCCTTCGGTCCCCACCTTGCCCGTCAAGGGTACTGATATGCTGTACCCTGTTCACCGCATTTATTGTGTTGGTCGCAATTATGCGGCTCACGCGCGAGAAATGGGACATGATCCAGATCGCGAGCCACCATTTTTCTTTCAAAAAAACCCCGATACGATTGTTTTATCAGGCGGCACTTTTCCCTATCCCGACAAATCCGAAAATGTCCATTATGAGATGGAACTGGTAGTAGCGCTTGGCAAAGGTGGTAAAGACATATCGGTTGTTAGTGCGCTTGAACATGTTTTTGGTTATGCAGCGGGTCTGGATATGACACGGCGTGACTTGCAAGGGGCAGCCAAGAAAATGGGCAGACCCTGGGAAGTTGGCAAAGCGTTCGAGTATTCCGCGCCCTGTGGCGAAATTACACCGGCATCAAATAGCGGCCATCCTTCTTCCGGACGGCTATGGATCGAGGTGAACGGAGAGGTACGCCAGGACAGTAATATTGATCAAATGATCTGGAATGTGCCAGAGACCATCTCCTATCTGTCTGGTGTTTTCACCCTGAGAGAAGGAGACCTGATTTACACGGGCACCCCTGCAGGGGTCGGAGCAATCAATCGTGGTGATCAGATGAATGGCTATGTGGAAGGTATCGGCGAGATATCTATATCGGTGGTGTAACCCAACTCATTTTGCTCACGAAATAACAGCTTCAATATCAATTATTCATCGATAATGACGGCTTCAAACTCACCAGGCAAAGCCACTTCCAATAATTCCAGGTCACAGGAACAATTTGAATAATGGATTTGCATCTCGGGCAGAATGACAAATGCGTCACCGGGTTTGAGTTCATGTGGCTCTTGCCCATGACCTTTAAGGGTTATTGAACCTTCCATAACAAAAGTGAATAGAATGTCGCAATTGTGTTTTATAACGGCGGTTTGCCCGCCATTAAATTTTGCCACCTGAACGCTGGCAACGCCCATGGCGCCCAAAAAAATTCCGGTGTCGCGATGTATGAATCCTGGAATACGCCAAGGATTCCAGGATTCATCAGCAATTTTATGGCGAGCAAATATTTGGCCCTGGAATTCCCGATCAGGATCAATTTCTCCACCTGGCAAAGTCATTCTGATGGAAGTATTTTGTCGAGACGAAATTCCAGTTTTTGAGTGAAGAATGCGACATCATCGCGCACATCGGGAGAGGATATGCGAATTTCTGCTTCAGTGTTGTTCTTGCTCAACGCCGATTCCTTTTAATACATCGATCAAATCATCACCTGACCCAACCCAAATAGCGCAATTACATTTTGCAAATCAAAGTTTCGGTTGCATTTAATAATGTTCAAACACCCGGATGTCTTGCCAATATCGTTGTTGCCGCTTCAAGAGCACCATCACCGTGTAGAATGTTTTGCGCTTTCATCGCGGTATCAATTGCACCAACAACAGCCATTGTCATCGCAACATTCTGATGCCCCATATGACCGATACGAAAATGCTGATCCCAACCCGGTGTATTGGGTTCTGCCAACCCAAGACCAATTCCAAGGGTGATACCTGCATTGAACTCACACCAGTCGCGAATTAATCCGGCATGATTTTCCTGGGTAGAAATGGCTGATACAGCGTGGGAACGTTTGGAGCGATCGCTGATATTATGGTGCATTGTTCCACTTTTTCCCCACTTTTCGACGGCCGCCCAAATAGCATTGGCGATTGTCTCATGACGTGCCCATGCCGCCTCAATTCCCTCTTCATGAACCAAAATATCAAGTGCTTCCCTCAAACCAAAAATGTGATGAGTGGGCGCAGTACCGGCAAATT
>JAAENI010000360.1 GCA_024224595.1 Hyphomicrobiales bacterium | reverse complement strand
CATGCCCATTCGACAATCGGCCTTTGGTGTAGCCATAAGGCTGGATTGAGGTGGGTGGCCTCGAATCCAGCGCTTACAACGTTTAACGACTTTGACTTTATAAACTCTTGATAATCCATATTAGATCCTACACATTGAAATCACATTCAAAATGCCGCCCTCTCTGAAATACATTTGCGAATCAGTAAAAAGCAACTCGACAGATTCAGACTTTACCACCTTTAACGCGTCGATCAGGTACGATGAGTTAAAACTCATTTCAAAGTCTGCCGACGTTTCACAATCAAAGCCGATCTTTGCGTCCTCATTTCGACCACTTCTTGATCTGATTGTTGACTCGTCGCAGAAGTGGAAAATAACATTGCCGGAGTCTGGCGCGTTAATCTGAGCGGCTTTGATCGCGTCGATAAAATCAGCACGATCAACACTTACATTGTTAATGCTGGATTGCGGGATCGCTCGTTCATATCCGATGTATTTACCGTCAATCAACTTGCATTTGAACTCGTATGACTCGTCAATAATTGACATTACATTGTCAGATAGAAACACGGTTCCACTAATATCAAGCGGTATTTTATTAACCGCTTCAATGCTTACAATAGCGCTTTTAGATAGCCCTAGGTCAATCACGCACATTCTATGTCCGTTAGTTGCTACCGCATGACCGCCAATAAATACGCCGTTTAGCATATGCCTGACGTCGTTCTTTGCGGCTGCAAATGATACCGCCTTGATCGTGTCAATCAGATTGGATGGCGTAACGCCGTCAATCTT
>JAAENI010000359.1 GCA_024224595.1 Hyphomicrobiales bacterium | reverse complement strand
TGGTGCGAACGAAAGTGTCCGGCCAAGGACATTGACAGTACCGTTTTCAAGCACATAGAAAACGGCAAATGCCACGCCGCCGACTGCATATCCGAACCCTACCGATGCTAGCTCGGAAAGCTGAATCATCGCAACTTTTCTGGGAAAAAGCGTGACGACATCCCTTGCCAGCCAAAATATCAATTTCCAGTATTCAGTCATCTGCCACGCATTTTCCACCCACGTGATTCTGATAACTCGTGTTTAGATTAAAATGCGAAAAAAACCAACTAGGGTTTGTTGAGTATCAGCGCGCATTTATGATTGCTGATGCTGCGTGGATCATAGCTGAGAAGCTTTCGTCTGTCTTGTCGCTTCGCATGGCTATGCGTTTGAATTCCTTGAGTTTACCAAAGAAGTTCTCAATCAAATGACGCCATTTGTAGACTTCCAGATCAATATCCAATGGCGCTATTCGTTGTGGCCGCTGTGAAATGCATATCATGGCACCTCGCTCATTGAGTTCATCAATGATCCAATTGGCATCAAACGCCTTGTCGGCCAACAGCCCGCCGAAGTTGATACCGTCGATAAGCGGTGCAACACCGATAGTATCATAGCGGTTTCCCGGCAGCAGTTCAAAGCGAACCAGATTGCCCAAAGCATCAGTCAGCACCATGATTTTGGTGGTCAATCCTCCCTTGGACTTGCCTATAGCCTGGCTTTGAGTCCCCCTTTTGCGCCCTGGCCGTGCCGGTGGACCTTGACGATTGTACCGTCGATCATCGCATATTCCATGTCCGGTTCTTCCGACAGGGCATCAAATATCCGTTTGAAAACATCACGTTTGACCCATTCGCGGAAACGCTTGAACGCGGTGTTCCACTTGCCAAAGTTCGCTGGCAAGTCCCGCCATGGGCTGCCGGTGCGCGCAATCCAGAGAACGGCCTCCATAAATCTGCGGCCATCGCTGCCGGTACGACCGGGATCGCTCGGCTTGCCCAGGCATTCCGGCTCCATCAAAGACCACATCCGGTCGGTGATAACAAAACGCGACTCATTCATTAAAACCTCCTATAAAAGGAAGCTTGAATCACATTTTGAATGATTTGTGAATCCTGATACTCAACAAACCCTAAAGCGTATCGCGCCTAATTGAATTATCAAAATGGTTACATAAGTGACTTCCACCTCCCCCATGCGGGG
>JAAENI010000358.1 GCA_024224595.1 Hyphomicrobiales bacterium | reverse complement strand
TCTGGTGTACCTCTTGGATTATTCTACCATGTGAACAGCAAGTTCGATGAAAGGATCAGATATGGGTGTATTAATAGAAAATCGACACATAATTCAGGCGAGTTCAAATGATGCAATTACCCCGGGTTACATGTCGGGTTCTGGCAATTATTTTGAGACCGAAGCACTGCCCGGTGCCTTGCCTCTGGGAATGAATTCGCCGCAAGAATGTGAATACGGCTTTTATGGTGAGCAATTGTCAGGTACAGCTTTCACCGCTCTATCTCATCAAAACGAACGCACATGGTGTCACCGAATTCGTCCTTCGGTCAAACATTCTCATCGCTATGAAAAATTTGAAGTTCCAAACTGGATTGCAGCACCCAATGTGCTCCCAGATGTGATTTCACCTGGCCAATATCGCTGGAATGTTGTGCCCATGGTGATGCAAAACATAATTGGATCACAGGGCTGCATACAATGACCACCACCGGAGACGTAAATACATAGGTAGGTTTGGCAACGCATATTTATCTCGTCAATGAATCAATGATCGATGATTACTTCTTCTCAGCTGACAGTGAATTACTGATTATCCCGCAAGAGGGACAACTTCGTTTCCGCACAGAGCTAGGTATTATTGATATTGAGCCCAGCGAAATAGCGATCATTTCGCGTGGTCTTTTCTATCGGGTAGAAATAATCAGCGGTTCTGCATGCGGATTTGTTTGCGAGAACTATGGTCAAAATTCCAGTTGCTGGGCAGAGGCCCTATCGGTGCCAATTGCATGGCAAATCGAAGGGATTTCAAAACCCCGATTGCTGCATATGAAGACCGGGAGGTTGCTTCAACGTTAACGGTCAAATGGTGTGGTTAATTTCAAAAAACCAATATTGATCCGAGCTTCTGGATGTTGTTGCATGGCACGGTAATTATGCAACGGTCAAATATGACCTCAGAAACTACTGCCCGGTTGGCGCAATATTGTTCGATCACCCCGATCCTTCAATACTTACTGTTCCAGCAGTCCCTTCAGGTCATGAAGGCACCGCAAACATCGATTTTTTGCTCTTCCGTGAGGCTGGATGGTGGCGGAAGACACATTCCGCCCACCCTGGTATCACAAAAATATCATGTCTGAGATGATGGGCAGTATTTAAGGTATTTATGATGCCAAACCCGAAGGTTTTGTTCCCGGTGGCATGAGCCTTCATAACATGATGTTGCCTCACAGCCCGGATCTGAAAGCATTTGAAGGCGCTACCAATTCCAACGCGCCTGCAACCGATTTCGCCATTGTCTGCACTTAGTTTTAACTAGGCCATTTAATGGATGCAATACTGGTAAACGATCAGTCAATAGTGCATAATTTCCGTAGCGGTTTGAAAGAAGGTAGACCAAGATGGCAAAACTAGGACAATTGTTATGTTTGATTATCTCACTTCCTTTGGTGCATGGCTGCGCCACTTCAAATTCCGCATCTCTAAAAGATGGTGTCATCGTAAAGAGAAGTGCTCCTGGCCTTGCAGTCTCCAATTGTGCCGCGCCCAAAATCAAAACTCAATCAGGTGTTTGCCGGGAGCCAAAGAAACTGAGTTGGTTATAAGTTATCATCACCAACGATGGATCAAGGTTTGATGCAAAACATCAGTCGGCATTTTTGGCAGAAATTTCCCCATTGATTCAATCTGATAAATTCGGCAACCTCAGTCATTTTGCACAGTTCAAGCGAATATAATCCGCATATTTGATCGTGCCTTTTTTCTCGCCCGGTTTGAATTTCAAATACCCCATGCCGAAATCAAAACCATGATCTATCAGCGCGCGGCCTTGTCTTTTCATCGCGCTGGAGAGTAGCACAATCGAGCCTACCTGATTTTCCGCATCAACTGGTGCTTGTGTATCCCAATAATGGACCGGGAGGTGACACATTGCCCTATATTCGCTGCCCACAGTCAGACGCCTGCCGGAAGCAGCCCTGAAAACATCGACAATGCTTGTAGCGGTAGCATGAACAATGACCCGGCGTTGCCGCTCAGTGATTGGATCTGCACAATTTCGTTTGCCCTTATGGGTTTTTTCCGTGCACGACTGGTCAACAATCCGGTAGCGTTTATCGCCAAACCCGCGCCAGGAATCGCCAGCCAGATTTTTCATCATTGCGCCGCGCCAGTTATATGCGTTGTGATAAAAATTGACATACCCGCCCATTACTTTGCCTGCGGTTGTAGCCATGGAGGCGCGGGTTTTTTGGGACAGATTGGTCTTTGACTTATTTTTCTTTGCCCATTCATAAAGGCGGTCCGTCAGTTGACGGTTATCGAGCAAATGCCCAAAAGCAAAAATATCGGTAAAGGAGTGCAAAGCCAGTGCCTCATAATGCAAAGCCCGCCATAGATTATTTTTTTTACGGGCTTCCAAGATGGCTTTTCGATGCCATCTGACATATGCCTGTGCCGCGCGTAGTGAGAAATGGGTGGGGTTGTTCGTCGACAATTTCATCGCGTGGCTAAACTCGGTCTTGAATCTTGTTGAATCCGCCCCCCTGACAATCTGTTTGAGACCGACAGATCGTTTGAGCATCGAAATGGTGTTGACTGCCTGAAAGTTTATGGCGTAATCGCCGTAAATGCCGACAAGATCGCCAAAGGAGAATTGAGTGAATTCCTTACCCTTTGATACGGCACCAATCGCTTCATGCTGTTTATAGACATGGGGTTGTCGGGCCAGCTTGGCAAAGTTTCCGGCACCCGATTTTTTGAGCATGGCAATGGCTGATTGAAATGCTTCATCACCAATTTCGCCATGTTCGTAACTGCTAAATGCAAGAGCGCTGCTTCCGCTTAAGCACAATGCCGCAACGAACAAAATACGCCTTTTAAACATTCAAATTCTCTCGCTAACGGGATATAGCAAAATATCCCAGATTTTCCATTTGTATTAAATCTGCTTACAAATAGACCGAAAGCGTTCCGGCTTCCACAATATAATTCGGAAGTACAATTCCTCGGTGATGATGGTTAATGAAATTCAGTAAATAAACCTGCCTGAACAAAAAGCCTGGAAAATTACAATGGACTGCAACAACTTGCTCTGCCTGGTGGGTGCAATGATTATTAATGGCAGCATGCACTGCTGTGTCCGAGGTCAACGAATCCGATCTTCTGAACAATGCCAATGTGAAACTGTGATCTTTGTCACTAATGTCTGCGGTTGATAGTCGCTCAGAATATACAGAGCAATTTTGTAATAACATCCGCCTTTATGGAGCAGAACTGGACTATGGCAAAAACTATGCCACCCTATATTTATGGGGCAAAACGCCGTTCACAGATATCCCAATCCAAAGACCCAAAATATGACAATACTTTTTGTCACGGCATTTTTGGCCAGTGTTTTGAAAAAAATGTTGTCATGTTTTCAGATGTTCGAAATTTCATGCGTACAAAAATATTGTTTGGCGTCGGTACTTTGAAATTTCTGGATGCCAAAATCAGTGGCTATTCCAGTTCAAAGGTGAATGCACGATTAATCATACAAGCAATTGATGATATTGAGTTGAATTCTTCCGAACGCCTTGTTGTTGTTGCTTACTCAAACGGAGCCGGTGACACAGTTGAAATGCTGGCAGATTTTCCCCAGACTGCAAAAAAATTCGATACCGTCTTATCCGTCGGTGGGGTTGTTTTGGGAAGCCCTCTTGCTGAAAACAAACAGGTATTCGACAAGCTTTTTCAATCAATAAATCCCAGTTGCAAAGGACCTGATGGTAAAGGTGCCACATCGCTAAAACCCGCTGACCGTCAAACCCTGTTGTGTATTCTTGAACAGACTCTCAGAGTCTGATTCGAAACTTCATGCGATATAACAGTACCTTACGAGCCTGCGTGGGAGCATTCTTATGTGGGCGATGAGGACCTATGCCTCTGCATTTGCGATTATTTCCTCCCAATCTGTAGGTATGGTATGGTTAGCTGAATAGTATCGCTTCCCCCATAACTTTGGTGCCGCATAGGTGATTTGAACACCTGACCCCATCATTACGAATGATGTGCTCTACCAACTGAGCTAATGCGGCATCATTATCAAAGCGTTTTGGATATTTACTTTGTTGTATTTTGATCCAATCCAAAATGTCGGCAGATATGCCTGTAGTTTCTTGCAGGGTTCAGGCAGGTAATTTGTTGAATGTATCAAGGCCCAGCAGCAGGTTTATATTGGGCGAGGGTTTAACCAGGTCTCCAATGGTATATTTTTCCAGCACGTTGAAAAATGCGGATAGCGCTTCACTCCAGGCTGAATTGAGTGCACAGGCATCAATCAGGGGGCAGTTGGATAAATCACTATCAAAACAATCAGCCATGTTAAAATTGTCTTCGGTGATTCGCACAATATCAAGCAGGGATATTTCTTTTGCCGGTCTGGCAAGACGGATACCGCCATTGCGGCCGCGAATGGACTGAACAAAACCATTGTCAGCGATTGGTTTCAATATCTTGAACAAAAATGTCTCGGATAAACCATAGGCTGCAGCAATTTCCGGAATGCGGCTAAGCCCGTTTGAATTTGCAGCACAGTACATTAATATACGTACTGCATAATTGGTTTGTTTGGTCAGGCGCATAAAAGTTTCCCACTAATATGGTATGTTTCGTGCTTATAGCCCTAGTTTAGAATTGTTCCAAGAAAAAAAGACAAAAATTGTCATGTTTTTGTTTTTGCCTGTTGACATCAATCGAAATGGCGATAAACCTGACAGAAACTATCATGTTAGAAAAACCGAATTCAACAGAAAGACCAATAATGTCCGGCCATAGAACTCTGAAAATTTTCAAATCAGTTTTTGCCGTTTCTGGAATTGCGATGACGCTAATAATAAGCTCGCTATCTGCAAAGGCCGCCGATGAAGTAAACATCTATTCCTATCGCCAGGCTGAACTGATTGCGCCGTTGCTTGAAAAATTCACGATGCAAACCGGCATACGGACCAATGTATTGTTTTTGAAGAAAGGTCTGGTTGACCGGGTGAAAGCTGAGGGTGTCAATTCACCGGCTGATTTGATTTTGACCGTTGATATTGGTCGGCTTAACAGTGCCAAAACATCGGGTGTAACCCGGCCTGTGCAAAGTGCCATCATTGCAGGAAATACTCCTGCAGAATATCGCGATCCATCAGGCCACTGGTTTGGTGTGACTACGAGAGCAAGGGTAATTTTTGCATCCAAAGAACGGGTTCTCCAAAACAAAATCACATATGAAGAGTTGGTTGATCCAAAATGGAAGGGCAGAATTTGCACACGTTCGGGGCAGCACAGTTATAATATTGGACTATTTGCTTCCATGATTGTCCATCACGGCGAAGGCCATACTGAAAAATGGTTGCGGGGTGTAAAGGCAAACCTGGCCCGTAAACCTCAAGGAAATGACCGTGCTCAAGCCAAAGCAATTTTTGCTGGAGAATGCGATCTTGGCATTGGCAATACTTATTATGTCGGCAAAATGCAAACCAACGAGAAAAAACCAGAGCAAAAAGAGTGGGCTGCATCGATGAAAGTGCTTTTTCCCAATGTCGATGGCCGCGGTTCTCATGTTAACATTTCCGGCATGGCCATGGCCAAACACGCGCCAAATGCTGATAATGCCCGCAAGTTGATGGAATTTCTCTCCAGCGGTGCTGCTCAGGAGATTTATGCCGAAGTGGTTTTTGAATATCCGGTCAAACCGGGCACTAAAACATCTGATCTGGTGCGCAGATTTGGCGAATTGATATCCGACAAACTTTCCCTTCAAACTATCGCAGAAAATCGCAAAGCCGCTTCTAGGCTCGTCGATAAGGTTGGATATAATGATGGACCCACTAGTTGAGTGTTAAAGCACTGAATAATTACCGGACTAAACGTGAAAACAGGCGACCAAATAGATCGTCTGTTTTTGTACGTGGGACGATGCATTTTGTAGTTTTTACCTTTATCGTGTCGCTATTTATCATTTTTCCAATGGTCTCGCTTTTCGTTCTGGCCCTTGGTGGAGATGGCGAAAGTTTTATGCACATTCTCAAAAATGTGTTGCCACGCGTTGGCCCAACGACCATTATTTTACTGATAGAAATTGGCAGCCTTGCCGCTTTTGCCGGGTTTACCAGCGCCTGGCTGGTGAGCTTTTATGATTTCCCTGGCCGCCGTTTTTTTTCCTGGGCATTGATGTTACCCATGGCCGTGCCCACTTATTTAGCCGCCTATGGTTTTGTTGAATTTTTTTCCTTTACCGGTCCAATTCAAAAATTATTTCGCCACCTGGGTGGTTACACATCTATTCGGGAATACTGGTTCTTTGATATTCGCTCGACATTCGGCGCGGCAATTGTTTTGTCGCTGGTTTTATACCCGTACGTCTATATGGCGGTCCGAACCGTTTTTCATTTTCAGGGTGCTCGAATGGTGGAATCGGCGCGTTCAACCGGCGCCGGACGGATAAAAATTCTGTTTCGTATTTTGATGCCTATGGCCAGGCCCGCTATTGTTCTGGGTGTAACGCTGGCATTGATGGAAACCATTAACGACATCGGAGCGATGGAGCATCTGGGCGTTGAAACCTTGACGTTTTCAGTGTTTTCCCTGTGGCTCAATCAGGATGATATGGCCGGTGCGGCTCAGTTATCATTGTTTTTGCTGATTATCATTTTTGTCTTGATTAAGCTTGAACGCTGGGCACGACAAAACCGTCGCTTTCATGACAATTCGGCCGATTCCCTGACCAGCAAATATCGAAAGGAAGTCCTGACCGGTTGGCAGGCCCTTCTGGCGAGCTTATTTACCGCCATGCCGGTTTTACTGGGATTTGGCATTCCATTTTCTGTAATGGCTGGCTATGCGTGGGATTATCTTGATGAAGGATTTGACCCAAAATTGTTCGAGGCGCTGCTTACCAGCTTTGGTTTTGCTTCAACCGCTGCGCTCATCACAGTAATACTGGCGCTTGTTATGGCCTATAGCGTGCGTATTGCCCGAAGCCCGGTCGTTACCCTGTTTGTGCGCCTTGCTTCCGTTGGCTATGCCATTCCCGGTACTATTGTTGCTCTGGGAATATTTCTGCCATTGGCAATGATCGACAATTACTTTGACAGCCTGATGCGCCATGGATTTGGCATTTCAACAGGTCTGTTGATCACAGGTTCCGGAGCAACAATGATTTTCGCCTATGTCGTTCGATTCATGGCAATGGGAGAAGGTTCGCTTGAAAATGGCATGCAAAAAATATCACCCCGCGTTGACATGGCTTCACGTTCACTGGGCAAAACCTCGTTTCAGACCTTGAGACTGGTACTGTTGCCGATTTTGAAACCGGTCATGGCTACAGCATTTCTGCTGGTGTTTATCGACAGTCTGAAAGAACTTTCTGCCACCATTACCCTGCGGCCTTTCGGCATCAATACGCTTTCCACTTATATCTATGATTTCGCTTCACGTTCCAGAGTAGAAGAAACCGGCCTGGCATCGCTGATGGTAATGGCTGCTGGTATCATTCCGGTGATCCTGATCATGCGCACGATGCTGGACAGGCGCGATTAGTGCTTGAGGTTGGCAAAACTCAAAAGATTATTTGTTCGAAAATGTCGGTTCAATTAAATTCCAGTCCGCATCTTCTGCAGTTTTCAAAACGGTTTTCTCCACTATTCGTCCGCTCATGTTTAGAGTCTATCAGGTTTAGTTTGAACCATTTGATGGAGCCAAATCCGTTTATATGCTAGGCGCGGAACGCAGTGCGATACTGGTATCGGGCGAGTTGCGCAACAACGCAGATGGACTGATTTGGC
>JAAENI010000357.1 GCA_024224595.1 Hyphomicrobiales bacterium | reverse complement strand
AGGATTAACCGGTCTTAACCTCGGATCCCATCACCGGTTTGTATACACGTGGAGAATCCTGGCTTCCTGAGGACTTGTTCATCCGCCTCGTGTATGCCACGGCAACTTTGTTCTAACCTGTAATTGTTGATCCCAAAGCATTCTTGGTCATTTTCAAATAGTCAAAAACCATTCGGTTGTTCATCACCAGATCCCTCATTGTTTCAGCAACACCCTTTGAGCTGATAGCTTTGATGACGCCAATTGCGAAGCGCCGAATACGGCTTATGTTCTCTGGGCCATAACCAGATCTGATGCGGCACCTGTCCTCATCATAATTCCAGTCCAGGATGTAATGGCAACTATTTTCGATGCACCAGTGACCTCTGTTTGTATGCAATATGTCAATGGGTTTAGCATCATTGCCCGGCTGGCTCGTGATGCCATACACAATTTCATGGGATAGATGACCTGTTTTAATGTCAATGGCCTCTCGTTCAATAGCAAAGGCCTGTGCCACATAGGGAAAGTCCAGATAGTCATTCAACTTCTCCGTTACCCATATTTTCCGGGTTTCTATTCGTCCATGTCCCTGATTGGTTTCACATGCATCCGGCTCACTTTTGCTCTGCTCAAAGAAGTAGCGTACATCCTCAAGCAAGGTTTTTTGGTTGGCTTTAACGGTAAAATGATAGTGCGCCCCTCGATCCTCCACCAGATGCCGTGCAAACTCTCGTTGGGTCAGTAGTGCATCTGCGGTAATAACTATGCCATCTATATTCAGTGGTGCGAGTAAAGGTGCGGCTATTTTGATTTCATTAGTTTGTTTGCTGGTGCCATCATCTAAGTGAAGCAGTCCGACTTTTTTTGGGTGTAACAGCAAAGGCTCTGATGACCAATTGCACTCATGATGTGGGTTTGTTTACCTTCGCCATCAATCGCACTACGCATGGTTTTACCATCAATTGCGAGGCTTTCATCCTCAGTAGCGTACAGAGTGCTCCACTGCCTTAATGCTTGATCTAATGCCTCTGGAGCAACTCGGATCAGCGTGTCACGAATGACGAATTCACTGGGAACAATGTAGGTGGAATCTTTATACCTGCAGCGGAAACGCTCACGTGCGGCTGGCCCCAGCGATTGAGCCCATTGCGCTATCCCTTTGTATCCCACGCGACCACACAACACCGCTGCCGTTGCAATTGCCAGTATTGTGCTCAATCGATGTCTGCGCCCCTGTGCTCGCCTGGGGTCTTCAATGTCATTGAACAATTCCGGCAGAGTTTTCATTTGTGCGGCACTTATCATGAGTTTTGGTTCTCCAAATTGATAATCGAGTTTAAGGTGAGCCTCACTCAACAGGCGGCGTGCATTGCGCTGAAGAGGATAAACAAACACTAATTTTCGAGAGCCGTTGGCCCGATAGCCCTCCCTCGTTCGGCTAAAGCCTTGCGTCAGCCCTAATTTGTGCCAATTGGCTGCTTTGTAGATGGTGCCCTGAAACTGGCTGGGATCTACAAACGTTTCCAGTAACAATAAGGGATGCTTAAAACGAGCTGCCCAGTCGGTGGGTAATCTCCTTTGGCACAACGACAAAATGCGTGTTGCCATATTGGGATAATGATATTGCGGTAAAATCAAGAATCGACTGTTGTTGGTTAAAAGATGGTTGCGATCAAACTGATAGCGATAGCGCCAGCCTATCCATTGGTCTCGCACTGAACACTTCAAAGCAGCACTGGAAAAGGTGATCAGGGCAAGCCATTGATTCTGCCACAGGGCGATGTAACGCAATGTTTCGCCAATAGGATTCAGAGCACCGAGATAATGGTGGGCTTGCATCAAATCGTTATAGCGCCTTATTTCTGATTTGACGATTGGGCGAACATGAATCTGTTTAAGCTGCACAAATGGCCTGTGTTGGGTTTTATGAGTCTCCTTTATAATGTAATTTGGCGAGTTTGTCCAGCATCGTCACTAAATCCAGAAGCTGCGTGGGCTGGGTGAGTAGAACAAATTAGCCCTGTATACTTACTGTTTCAGTCTTGACAACTCTGAAACAATAACGTAACCTCACTGCTTAGAGGTATATTAGTTATGAGCAACGTCTTTTCACTACACCCCCCATAAACACCCAATCAACCATTTAGTGCGTATTGGACACACAGGACATAAAATCTTGAAAACCTATACACGGCTGGTCGTGCTCCTATCTTGCACACAGTGGTGGATGCTGGCCACTAGAGATCTCGAGTCGGTTCCTATGGCACTATCTCCGATATCCAATGCCAATCCAGTTAAGAAGGCGGGGTAAGAATATGAACCAGAGTGCTGTAAGAAAGACCATTGTCGACCTCAAGGATCGAGGT
>JAAENI010000356.1 GCA_024224595.1 Hyphomicrobiales bacterium | reverse complement strand
TCATTACGACATTCCTGCCAAACCTGTTGCCGGCAAATTAGAACAACGCCCAAAAGCCTGAACAGTCCGATCGTCAAATTACGCTTTGGGCTGGCATTGGCGTTGCTGCGACTGGTTTTGGGTGACTAATAATTTTACGTGAATCGCAAATTATTCTAGGCAGCGTACCCATAAATTTCTTCACAAGATCAGTTGGTTGTGATTCACTTTGTTGATTCGGCAACATGGAGCAGGTTTATGTCTCGTTCTGATATGAGTGATCTTGAGTGGCAATTTATCAAATGCGTTCTTCCCAACAAGTCCCGCGGCGTTAAGCGTGTGGATGATCGGCGTGTGATCAACGGCATTTTCTACGCCCTTCGGGTTGGCTGTCCGTGGCGTGACTTGCCCGATCAGTACGGCCCTTACACGACGGTGTATAATCGCTTCAACAGATGGTCGAATGCTGGCATCTGGGATGATGTCATGGATGCCGTGGCCGATGCATGCAACGCAGATTTGGTGATGATTGATGGAACGAGTGTGCGGGTTCATCATTCTGCGGCGACGCTCAAAAAAATGACAGCAGACGATGCATGGGCCGCTCGAGGGGCGGATTGACCACCAAAATCCATGCCCTGGTCAATGAAATGGGCTTGCCGATCAGGTTTCATCTGACTCCTGGACAAGCCCATGATGCGCCTGTGTGCCATGTATTACTGGATCAATTGCAGCCAGGGCAGTCTGTTCTGGCCGACAAGGCTTATGATGCGGACTGGATCAGAAACATGATTTGGGAACAGGGGGCAAGCGATGTTATTCCTTCAAAATCAAATAGAAAGATGCCCAAAGAGTTCGATGCTGAACTCTACAAACAGCGTAATCTCGTTGAACGGTTTTTTGGAAGACTGAAAGCCTCGTTTCGCCGCATCGCAACCCGATACGAAAAAACATCACAGAACTTTATGGCAATGATAAAACTCGCCGCTGTCAGACTATGGTGTGAATTTTATGAGTCCGCTGCCTAGTTCGCAATATCACTGACCGTTAGTCACCCAATTTCTTGTGACGATTGAGCGTATTCTGTTTGTCTCGTTCAAAAGTTTATTCCAAGCCTCGCAGC
>JAAENI010000355.1 GCA_024224595.1 Hyphomicrobiales bacterium | reverse complement strand
GCCGGATGGCACATTGCTAGGTTTGAAGTTTTTGCTCACCAGCCCCAAATATCGCAAGCGTGTTATCAGCCATATCAAAGACCCTACCATTGCCGATTTCTGGAAGACTGATTTTGAAGAACACATGCCCGAAAGGGAACAGCGCGAACGCACCCTTTCAACCCTTAACAAAATTGGCGCACTGATATCCGACCCTGCCATTCGCACCTGCATTGGCCAGCCAAAATCTCGGCTTGATCTGAAGGACATTATGGACAACGGCAAGATATTGATTATCTCTTTGCCGCACGGCCAGTTGGGAATTGAAAAATCTGCACTCATTGGTTCATTGATCATGAGCCAATTACATCTGGTAGCGCTCACGCGAAGCAGCGAGCGCAGACCATTCCACATTTATGTAGATGAATGCCATCACTTTGGTGCATCGACACTGGCAGAGATGTTATCCGGCATCCGCAAGTTCGGCGTGTCGCTGGTACTGGGTCATCAATACCTGGATCAACTGCCGCAGAAGCTCAAGGCGGGCCTGTTGGGTACTGTGGGTACAATTGTTTCATTTCGCATTGGCGCATTGGATACGCAATATATTGAACCGGAATTCCATATGAATAATAGTGATTACTC
>JAAENI010000354.1 GCA_024224595.1 Hyphomicrobiales bacterium | reverse complement strand
TTGACAGCCCGCACACACTAAAACATTGTCGTCAGCAGCATTCACCGCAAATATTCCAGCGCACTGATCGTGACGGTTATGAAAAAGGCGCGCGTGCTGGAGCGTTTGAGGCAGCCAGAGACAAGGCAATCGCCCTGATCAATGCTCCCCCTCCAGAAGGCTTACCCGACGAAAATCAGTGCAATGAAATTGCTGACATAGTCGCCCGGGCTGACAGAGACATTATTGGCAAGGCTCAGGCCCATCAGGGCCCACGTGAGGTGATATAAGCGAAAATTCCGGACGCCTCGAAAGATTTGAAACGTAATGGCAATTCATCGCCGACTACAAACCATAACCTTGAACGTCAACAGGCCCTAAGCATTTTCAACTACCTTTTTCACAACTTCTCGTCCATCATCCGCCAATTGCGAACGCCGAAAAATTACGGGAACAAAGATGACTGAGCCCCAACAATCCAACTGGCGAAATCTCATTGCTGCTTGCGCTGCTATCAGTGTGTTTGGCTTCACCTTTGGCATGACCTACCCGCTTCTGTCTCTCATCCTGGAATCCCGGGGCGTTTCAGAGGGTATGATTGGGGTCAATGCAGCGATGTCACCGATTGGTATTCTTCTGTTTTCACCTGTTATACCAATTGCCGCACAGAAATTTGGCGCAAAACCTATGGCCATTGTGGCGGCACTGCTGACTGCCTTGATCATCCCCGCCTATAAGCTGTTTCCTTCACTTGAGGCATGGTTTGTATTGCGATTTATCCACGGCATTCTGGTTTCAGTGCTGTTTGTGTTGAGTGAATCATGGATTGTGAAATTTTCCAATAGCCAGCACCGTGGTCGCATAGTTGCAATTTATTCAAGTGTCCTGTCCGCAAGCTTTGCCGCCGGTCCTGCCCTTATTGGCTGGATGGGTATTGAGGGTTGGGGGCCGTTTATCATCGCTGCCGGTGTGTTGCTGGCCGGTACGCTACCGCTGTTTCTGGTCGTCGACAAACCGGAAGAACCGTCTCAAGAACCGGGTTCCACCAGCTTTTTCGCGATAGCTTCCAAAGCACCAATGTTGCTGGCGGCGGTTGCCACATTCGCCATATTCGATGCCGCGACACTGGGTCTGCTGGCAGTATATGCTGTGCGCTCAGGTCTTGATCTTTCGACCGCTGCACAAACGCTCACGGCATTGATTGCTGGCAATATATTCCTGCAATACCCGATTGGCTGGCTGGCAGACCGTGTCGAAAAGCGCGCTGTATTGGCAGGATGCGCATTGTTCACACTCATAACGCTGCTCGTGCTCCCTGCTGTCATCGGCAGCGTGTGGATGTGGCCCGTGCTTATTGTTACCGGGTCTACCGGTTATGGTATGTATACAGTGGCGCTTGCCGCACTAGGGGACCGCTTTGATGGCGATGAACTGGTCGCAGGAATGGCCGCATTCTCGCTGATGTGGGGAACCGGCGCGCTCCTCGGCACAACTATTGCCGGTTGGGCGATGAGTGGATTTGGCCCGCAGGGATTGCCCTATGTACTGGCAGCGATTTACGCAATTTACCTCGCAGCACTGGCGGCGCGATCATCAACTAAATACTAGACCGAGTATTTCGCGCGCAGTTTGCCAGCTTGCCACCGGGCGCTCATAGCGTTCACACAGTTCAACGCATTGCTCCACAAGAGCTGCATTGGAAGGCGCCAATGTGTTGCGATCCAGGCGTATATTATCTTCAAGGCCGGTGCGAGTGTGACCGCCTGCGGCAATACACCATTCGTTCAGGGTCAATTGGTGTCGCGCAATTCCCGCACCACACCAGGTTGCATCCGGCATTATACGCTCGAGAGTTTTAACATAAAAATCAAACACTTCCTGGTCAACCGGCATGGCATTTTTTACACCCATGACAAACTGCACATGCGGTGCTGGTGCCAAACGACCATCACTCACCATCTGGGCTGCATGAAACAGTTGCGACAGATCAAAAACCTCAATCTCCGGCTTGATCTTGTATTCCAACATTTTTCCAGCCAGCCAGTCGACCAGATCCGGGCTGTTTTCATATACGCGTGTCGGGAAATTGTTTGATCCCACCGTAAGTGAAGCCATATCAGGTGCCAAAGGCAACATCCCACCGCGTTCTTTATCTGATCCACTGCGACCTCCGGTGGAAAACTGGACAATCATGCCCGGACAATGTTTTGCCAGTCCCTCTGCCAGTTTCCCAAATTTTTCAGGATCAGATGTCGTCGACCCATCATCATTGCGAACATGACAATGAGCAATCACCGCCCCTTTTTCAAATGCCTGCTGGGTTGATTCAATTTGTTCTGAAACAGTAATTGGCACAGCAGGATTATCCGCCTTGGTTGGAACGGATCCGGTAATGGCAACGCAAATAATGCATGGATTATTCAACAACAGGTTAAACCCTTATTTTGGATATTAGTGAGAAAAATGAAACTCTATTCGAGCGCACTCAACCGCATTCATTTATCAGAGTCAAATTTATCTGTGCTGCAAAACCCGATAACCATTGTTTGTCATCACATGGCATCATCAATTGCTTCAATATGCGTTTATCCATTGCACGCCATATTCAGCTATTCTAGTCTCCCCCGATGATCCAGGACAAACCATTATTCGGCATGTTACTAATGTTGGGGTTTTGCCTGCTCGCTCCATTGGGCGATGCATTTGCAAAACTGCTGGGCGAAACCATACCGTTATTGCAAATATTGATTGTGCGATTTGCAATGCAGTTGATTTTGCTCATTCCAGTCATATGGCTAGCTAATATTAAAATTCAAATGAGCCGTCAGGTTATTGGCTGGGTGGTTGTCCGTACATTCCTTCATATCATCAGTATCGGGGCGATGTTTATTTCACTACGCTACCTGCCCCTGGCCGATGCAGTAGCAATTGCATTTGTCTTGCCGTTATTGATGTTGGTTTTGGGTAAATATTTTCTCAATGAAGAAATTGGCCCCAGACGCATCATTGCCTGTTCAATCGGTTTTATCGGGGCACTTTTGATCATACAGCCCAGTTTCGCCAATGTTGGCGCTCCCGCCCTATATCCTCTGATCGTGGCAGTGGGATATGCGCTCTACCTGCTGGTTACCAGAAAAATTGCCAAGCAGGCAGACCCTGTCAGCCTGCAGGCCCTCAGTGGCCTTGTCGCAACAATCTTCCTTGCAGTGGTTTATACCCTGACAAGAGATTCGACATTGCCGGATTTGCACCTGATAGGCCCCAACACACAAGAGTTGGCGTTGTTGGCTGCAATCGGATTTATTGGCACTTTCGCCCATTTATTGATGACCCTGGCCCTTCGCTTTGCACCTTCGGCAACGCTTGCACCCATGCAGTACCTGGAAATTCCTGTAGCGACCCTATTTGGTCTGATCATATTTTCAGATCTGCCCAATGGGCTGGCGACACTCGGCATTGTGATTACGATATCAGCCGGGTTGTATATCGTTCTGCGTGAACGCCAGGTCATCCAATCCGTAGCTGCAGGCAGTGAAACGGTGTAAGTGCCTGATCAATCTTCAAGATTGAGATAACATTCAGGCAAAAATCGCGGCCTGCAAATGACCAGAAACACCAGATCATTGTTACCCGTATTTCGAATCCGTTGCGGGTAATTTTTGTTTATTTTTACACTATCACCAACCTCGACCTCAATCAGATTACCTTCACCATCATCCATGACGCCTGAACCGTTTTCGATAAAATAGGTTTCCTCAGTTTGATCCAGGGCGTGCAACTGGGTGATAACACCTGGTTCAACCCTGCAGCGC
>JAAENI010000353.1 GCA_024224595.1 Hyphomicrobiales bacterium | reverse complement strand
CAGATATACGCATTGATGAATATATAAAGCCTTATGAAGCGAGCTGGTTTTGGTCAATCGTGCTAAAGGACTGGAAACGTTACATTGACATTATGTTTGCTTCATTGCTAGCAAACATTCTAACTTTGGCAACCATCGTTTTTTCAATGAATGTCTATGACCGTGTGGTGCCCGCACAGTCGGTTCCAACCTTGTGGGTCTTGGCTGGAGGCGTGTTGATCGCTGCAATCTTTGAGTTTAGTTTGCGAGTGGCGCGTATCTACCTATCTGACATTATTGGAAAACGTGCGGACCTCACCATTTCAGACCGGGTTTTCGGCCACGCTTTGAGGATTAAGAACAAAGAGCGTTCTAAATCAACAGGCACATTCATTTCGCAAATCCGTGAACTGGAGGGCGTTCGTGAACTGGTGACTTCAACCACAATTTCTGCGATTGCAGACTTACCATTTTTCTTACTGTTTTTGGTGATTTTCTGGTTGATTGGTGGAAGCCTATTCTGGGTGATGGTACTTGTGGTGCCATTGATGATTATTCCTGGAATTTTAATCCAGAAGCCTTTGGCAAAACTGGCGCAAGAGGGAATGCGTGAGAGTGCCATCCGTAATGCCACATTGGTCGAAGCCGTGCAGGGCATTGAAGATATTAAACTGTTACGGGCAGAATCACGCTTCCAGAACCAATGGAACCATATGAATGAAATATCCGCAGATATTTCAATGCGTCAACGCAAACTGGTTGGTGTGATGACGACATGGACGCAGAAAGTTCAGGGTTTAACCTTTGCTATTGTGGTGCTGGTGGGGTGCTTTGCGGTAATGAAAGGTGAAATGACCACAGGCGCCCTGGTAGCCTGTTCGATTCTTTCATCGAGAATGTTGGGGCCAATTGCCCAAATCTCAGGGGTGTTGGGGCGTTTACAGCAAGCCAAAGTTGCTAAAACCAGCCT
>JAAENI010000352.1 GCA_024224595.1 Hyphomicrobiales bacterium | reverse complement strand
GGTGTTTGATGTGGGTCTATATATCGCCCTGTTCCCGCAATTAATCGCCGGGCCCATCGTACGTTATCATGATATCAGTGCGCAAATCAGACATCGCGTGCAATCAATTCCACTGTTTGCTTCCGGTATCGAACGTTTCATTTTCGGCCTCGGCAAAAAGATGCTGATTGCCAACCCGATGGGTTTTGTCGCCGACAGCATATTTTCCTTACCTGCAAATGAAATTGGCTTCCTGACCGCCTGGTTAGGCATTCTTTGCTACGCCCTGCAAATCTATTTTGATTTCTCCGGTTATTCAGATATGGCAATTGGCCTGGGCAGAATGTTTGGTTTTAAGTTTCTGGAAAACTTCAATTTTCCCTATATTGCGCGCTCAATCCGCGAATTCTGGCGCCGCTGGCATATCTCCTTATCCAACTGGTTTCGGGACTACCTGTATATTCCATTGGGGGGTAATCGCTGCGGGAATATCAGAACCGCATTCAACCTGTTCCTGGTGTTTCTGATAACCGGCCTGTGGCATGGCGCGAGCTGGAATTTTATTCTCTGGGGTTTGATACACGGCTTTTTCCTCGCCCTCGAACGTGGCCGATGGGGCAGGATACTGGACAAATCTCCACGAATTGTTCAGCATAGTTACATGCTGCTGGTGGTGTTGAGTGCCTGGGTATTTTTCCGGGCGAATACACTGGATTACAGCCT
>JAAENI010000351.1 GCA_024224595.1 Hyphomicrobiales bacterium | reverse complement strand
TTGCCACGAAAAAACCGGATGTCGCCTGACCGTAAACCTCGTAAAACAGCGATTGGCGAAGATTGGGAAGCACCTGTTCGGGATGGTTCAACATCTCCTCACAGGCGCGCATCAGTTGTTCTTCGGTGGGTTCTGGTTTGGGTAAAGGTTTTGGAAACTGGGGAATTTTATATGGCACATCGGTAGTTTCATTAAATCCGATTGAACCAAACAAAAGATCATAGGTTTTTTTTTCGACCAGCTCCTGACACAATTGTGAGAAAACTTCCTGCTTCATATATCCAAATAGTTTTTTTAATGGATCACTTTTCAGAAGACTCTCAATGGTCTTTTTGTAGGTATGGAACTGCTCAATAACGTCCCCGACAATAGCCGGCGTTGGATTGGCGACCACGTTCTCAATCTCGGATAGAAGCGCCTTTCCTTCTTGATACAATTCTGTTGCCGGCGGATACAAAGCCTTGAATAATTCTTCATCGTTGGAACCCGACGTGTCCAAGTTCCCTTTTTGCTCATTGGCGATTTTTGCGGCTTTTGATGCTGTCTGTGCAAAAACCTTTAGCTGTTTGACCAGATCTGGGTAGATGTCGGATGTGTCCAGGCTGTCGGAAAAAGTTGCCTTGATTGCGTTATCGGCATTTTTGATCGTCGCGTTGATAGCATCAGCGATCAGCGGGCCGCCCTCGGCAAGCGTGTTAATCAATTCGGCGGCCAATTCCCCGCCAAACTGGTAGACTTCTTTCAGTTTTGGAGCAGCCGCAATCGACGCTACCCGCACAATATCGCGTATTTCCAATATCCCGAGAATTTTCCCGTCGGGTAAAAATTCAAATGGATCGAATTCGCCGCTCTTGGCTTTGTCAAAAGTAATATCCAGTTTCTGGGTAGACCTTTCAGCTGCCGCATCTGGAACGGCTGCCAAAGCCGGAACATTCGCAGACTGGATGGAGCGGGTGGTTGAAGACTGGTTGAGCGTACCACCAATCAACCCGACCCGGCGTGATATTGCCGCCAGCGACGCATTGGGTTTGGCTATGCCACCTGATGTGTTTCCCTGTTTGGTAAAATCAAGCTTGATGTGGGGTGAGAGGACATTGAGATAAATCTCGGAAGGGTTGCGAACCGGGTCAAACCCACTCCTCACATAAAGCTCCGGGTTGAACACAACCGTGAGTGGACCTTTGGGTTTTCCAAGCAAGCGATCAACGGATTGATTATTGATCTTTGCTGTTCTCATCACCGGATAAAACGGCGGCTGATCCTGCCCCTCCATCAGGGCATCCATTTCAAACGTATCACCGGATGTGTTTAAAGTTGCACGACCTTCCGCATTCAATTCCCAGTCATAGGTTTTAAAGCTGGTTTCCCCGGCCTTGCCGGTTGCCGCATATTTACGATCGACACCACGATGGTTTACACGGGCCAGTCCATTGGTACTCATCTCGCCGTTATATTTTTTAACAAGTTCCGCCATGGCCTTGGCGTCATGTGCCGCAGCGTTATCAACAAAAATAAGCTTTGAGCTCGCCGGTGTGTCATCGCCATCCAGCCGGTAGTCGAATTCGACCTCGCTGCCTTCTGCCGCTGATGTTTTTGGCCAGAATATCCGGGCATGAATTGGCGGGCATATACCATCCCCGACAGCCTTGAGGTTTATCTCGGTCGGTTTCGCGAGGTCCGGTGTAACTGTCGTTAGTATTTCCACTTGCTTGACCGGAAATGCTCGCGACGTATTTTGCTGGTTGAGTGCTGGGAATGTCTTTACCGGCTTTCGCACCACGATGAAATGACGCTGAACCAGATATCCGGTCGGATAAAGACCATCCGGGTTGTTCTGATATGGCAGAAACTGCCTTTCGCTAAGCTTGATATATGCAGCCCGATGGCCAAGCGGGAACAAAAACCCCTTATAGGTAACCTGCACCAGCGCGTCACGACCATAACTCGTTCGATGCACGTAGCTTTCGATCCTGAAAGCGTCGCGGAAGAATTCTTCGCCTTTCAAAGGATCAAACGGTGCGGGCGGTTCACCCTCCCATCTAGTGCGCATGGTTGAACGAAAAGAGGTCAGTGTCAAATCAAAATCAACAAAGGGCTTCGGGATCATTATCCCTTCCTGGGGAACCCATACGGCATCAGGTTGAGGAGGTTGTTTTAGCGGTTTCCCATCAGGCGGATACAGTTCTGATTCTTTCGACAAAAATGCATATTCTTCAGTTGGCCGAATTACCATTCCCTTGGGGTCGTCAATAAAATTGCCTTTGGCGTTCTCCGTTCTCAGCAGTCGTCGAAGCGCCGCCAGACCGTATACTGAACTCATCGCCACCAGTTCCCGGCGATCCTTTGCGTTTAACGTTGTGACAAATGGCAATTTACCTTTATCTTCATCTATTGGTTTCAGATTATTGAGAAATCGGTCGTCAAGACCTCTGGCATATAAGGCGCGCACCGCAGTATTCGAATTTTTCACCAGATCGGCACGCCAGATTACTGCACTGGATCCTTTGGGTGGACGCCTGGGTGTCAGGAATTTGGCACTGGCATCAGGCGAAAAAATAAGTCCTGTCACCGGCTCCAGGGCCGATTGCCACCGCGTCGGTTCGGTCAGGGATTTGCTGACCAGAGATCTGGCTTCATCCCGGTCGGTTTTTTCAGTAATGCCGACAACTTTCAGTTGTTGCTCAAGCGTGGCATCCCTGGGCAAAGCCCGCTCATGAACCACCAGCGCCAAATCCGTCCAATCGGTAATTGTTTCGATGGTAATTTCGGTATTTCGCATGGCTGAAGTGTCATTATCGGGTTCTTCAAACACCAGGCGGGTTGGCGCGGCCACTCTCGTTTGTGCTAAATTAAATGAATTATGTTCTTTTGGCTCACGTGTGCGAGGCAGCGGTGGGTTGTTCTCTTCAAGGATGCAATCCTCAAATTCCCCTGCACCAGGTGGATTGGGCGCGGTCGAGTCCTTGACTTTCCATACCTCCTCCTGCACGTGCTGTGGCGCAAAATAGGCAATCCTTCGTGGCTTATTTCTAAGTTTGGTAGAATTGGTCGGGCAATCCAAAAAGGCCCAGCGCGGGCGTAAATGGGATGTACCCCCTGCGACAAGAAGATCATAGTGCTGAAAACCGAATTTGAGATCGAACAGGTCAAGACTGCGCGCCAGGTGAAGCCTTGCGTTCTCCAGCGGTGCCCTGAAACGTGATTTCCTTCCAATAGATAATTGCGCATCACACGAGGTATCAGTGTACCTGGTAAAACGGTCAGAGCCCAATATCCCGGCTGAAATATCTGCAGCGACCGCCTTGTCGTGGAACCAGTCTTTTTCGATGGCCCCAGGTATGCCAGCCTCAGGTGTGATTTTTTCCTTCGGCAGGTCGCCAATAACTATGTCAATATTGGTGTTCGTAAATGTCAGGTTTGCCGAAGATGCTCCTTTTACCGGAATATGCGCCTTGTGAAGTATGGCCGGGAACAAAAGCGCTGCAATCGGTTTGGAACCAAATGTCTGAACGACGATTTCATCATTTCCACGAATGTTAAGTGACAGCGATTCTGCTTCCAAACCGAAGCCTGATCCTGGATTATCAGGTTGGCCAACCGGTTTGTTGCTGCTCAGTTGAAATGCAGAGCGAGACAATTTTGCGCCAAATACCAGGCGATTATCCATTTCGCCGACAAAGCCCAAAATGCAAAACCGCTCCAGTTGAATAATGGTTTGCGGTATGTCGCCCGGACCATCAACCACCAGCCTCCCCTGGCCATCCGCGATGAAAAGACCTTCGCGCTGGTTTTCTTCTCCATAGCTCTCGATGAAAACTGACGTATCAGGGCCCGCACTCTCGTCGCCATGCCCGAACAATTCAATTCTGAGAGTTTGTTGCTGGTTGGTCCTTCCCAGGAAAATTGATTCTACACCGCGCAAAGAAGTCAGGGAACTTGGTTTGCCGGCGGTTTTTTTTGGCCGAAGTGAGGCAAGTAGTTCAGATACTCCCTCTCTGGCCTGGAACGTGACCGAGTTTGCCGCGAAAGCAAAAGTATCCGATTGATTTCTGAGATAATCCGGTTCATCGCGGACTGATGCATCGTCGACATAGAAAATATTTTGGTCCCGGTCAGACAGGACAGGAGCGAGATCTTTCTTCCAGACAATCGATCTGTTGGCACCGCGTGCAATTAATCTGGATGAGTTGCCGATGCCATAGACTTGCGGGTGCGGAGTAAACTGGTGTCCAACCTCATTTGCAATCCACCTCTCGAGGTCGAAAGTCTCCCCAGAATTGATTGGATACGGCTTGATCAAGATATTCCAGCGACCGTTCTGCCTGGATATATGGCATTCAAAATCTGCGCGCTTGCCTAATCCGGGAAAAGTGGCATTCTCGAAATTCAGTTGGGCGCTGGCCAGGCGTCCGTCTTTGTCGACTTTTTTAACAAGGGTAAGCTGTGCCTGCTTGCCAAACAGGTTTGCATTAATTTCCCAGGTTATCCCCCGAAATGTGACTTTTGCCAGATCGCCGGTTTTTGCCGGTACCCCTTTATTGGTCAGCGTCAATTTTGGTTCAAAAATTTCTGCTTTGGCGAGGGTCCCGGTAACCGCAGCAGTGAAAGTCCCGACCAGAAAATTCCTTCGTGAAACGAAGAAACTTCTACTTGATCCCGGATGCTTCAATCGGTTTGCAAGAACATCCCGTATCGCGGCAGATAGCAATTTTGCCATTTCAAAAACATGCTCCCAATATTAGTAGCCATGTATATTAAATATGCGATTTATTGGTATATAAGATAAAATCAAACATCAATAACAACAGTCAAATACATTAAACATGATAGAAGTCTAGGATGTCAATTCATATTCGGAAATAGAATATAATTAAATAAATTATTCCATTGATCAAAAAATGCCTTGCGGAAATAAATAAGAATGTTAAGATAAGTGGCAAAATTGATATGATTAGTGAAATGTTTTTAAACAATTAGCCAATTTACTCGGAGTGATATTTTGATGGCATACAGTGTATGTGAACAAAAAGCCCGAAAAGCCGGGCTGACATCCGCAAACTACAAATTTGCTTGTAAAGCAAACAGCAACTCCCCCGAAGTCACTGTATGCGTCAAAGGCCAGACGATAAACGTGAATCAAGCGCTCGCACTTTGCAAAAGTGGTGATTTTGACGGCGCCAATGAGTGCACAAGTTCAAACGCTTGTGATGATTGGGACGGTGTGTAAGTGTTTGATCGGAATTGTCTTGGTTGCGATCAATATTTACAGATATTTTCAGATGAACTTGTTGCGTGAAAGAAAGGTTATTTTCCATGAGAAAAATAGACCCCCCTCCTCCGCGGATTAGTCATGATTTTACGATTTTGGACGAAACCGATCCGTCAGTGTTAGAAATGCGTTTGGCGCCAGATAAGTTGGCGTTTGATGGTTATTTTTTGACTTGGAGCAGTAGCGGCAACTCTACAAAATATACAGCATTTAGTGGCCAAGCGAATGAAAGCGCAAAAGAATCTGTAAAAGACCTTGGGCCAATTCCTCAAGGCGAATATGCAATAGATCCAGGAAATATAGAAACGTTTGAAGAAAGTGATGATTGGGGATCATATCGGGTTAAATCTGACCCAATCAAAAAGACCGTAAAACGCATGGAAAAATGTTTTGGAGTTATTAGGACTGGAATGTATATCCATGGTGGAAATGAATTAGGGACGGCAGGTTGCATCGAACTGAATGCAGACACAGAAGAAAAAGCGTTTTTTGCCAAGTTAGAAAAATACGGAAAAAAAATTCAGCTCATAGTCAAATATACAGGAAAACGTGAAAAAAAGTATGAAGAAAGCAAATGCCCTTACTGATTGTTTGTCGATTTTAAGTGAAGCCGGATACCAAATCTTCAACTAGTTGCGTGCCATCTATAACTATCATATGTGATGGACGCATTTGATTTTGATGATCAGCTGATTTTGAATATCACACCCCTTAGCGAAGAACATAGCTATGCCCATTGAAACTGTAGAAGGCTCAACTTGATCTGACACAGCATGTCAAACATTGGGTCATCTTTGCTGTGTGGTGGAAACGTGAACTGAATGCAGTTGTTTGTAAGAATGATGTCTATCTTATAGGAAACTACAGCAACAAGGTGATTACTCACCCCCCTTGCCAAATCAGTATGTAAAATTGCCTTGGGAGTTAATTAAAAGTAT
>JAAENI010000350.1 GCA_024224595.1 Hyphomicrobiales bacterium | reverse complement strand
TACCGTTTTTCACCGTCGATCAAATATTCAATGCCATATAGTGCATCAGGAATGATGTGGGTATTCCATGGGGATTTGATATTGGGAAATGCAGCATTGGGTTGAATGGTGACCGGCACTGACAATGGATTAGGCGCTGCTCTGGCGGTTTCTGGTGCACGAGCCAATATTTCATCAACATAGACAAAACGTTGATCAGGTTTTGTGATGGTGGTTAGCTCGATATCGACCAATGCATCCACAATCATCATGGCGTGGTTGAACTGGATTTTTGTGCCGGTCCGATTCCGACGGGAAAGTGTCGTAGCCCGCTGTGGCAGTTGATTGCGATTTTCCAGAAATGCCAACCCCTTTGCAGACAGTTCGTAGATCATCGGTGTACACCTTGCATCGAAGTGCCGCCATTGGGCTTTTGGGCGGTTAATGAGGCCAGTTTCATGAAAAAGATCGCCAAGGCGTTCGATAAAGCGCTTTTCTGATTTTGGTTGGAGAAATGCGACCAGCTGTGGCATGCACAGATATCGGTACCGGTACAGCCAGCGCAAGATATCAATGTCACGGCCAGTGAGAAATATTCGTTTGC
>JAAENI010000349.1 GCA_024224595.1 Hyphomicrobiales bacterium | reverse complement strand
ATTCTTGAACAGACTCTCAGATCTCGCCAGTAAGTTCAGTTTCATTATTGAGTAAGTACTTTCAAAGTTTTTTCAACATCGCCAGGAGAACCAATAGTCAGGCCTTTGATATCACGAGAGATACGACGCCCCAGACCGGTTAAAACCTTGCCTGCACCTGTTTCCAGTAAATGGGAAATTCCGTTCGCTGCCATAAATTCAATAGTTTCCTGCCAGCGCACCTGTCCAGTAACCTGTTCGACCAGTCTTTTCTTGATTTCATCTACCAAAGTGATTGGCGTTGCCAGAACATTGGCGACAAGAGGCACGACGGGTGTGCTCATATTTGCAGTATCCAGTGCTTGGCGCATAGCGTCAGCGGCTGGTTGCATCAATGCTGAGTGAAATGGAGCAGATACTGGCAGAATTAGTGCTCTTTTGGCGCCTTTTTCACTCGCCACTTCTGCTGCTTTTTCAACTTCTTCCCTTGAACCTGATATTACCAGCTGGCCGCCTCCATTATCATTGGCTATCTGGCAGCAATTGGCTCCGGCACATTCTTCGCAGATTGCCTCAACGATACTTCTCTCCAGTCCAATTATTGCCGCCATTGCTCCTTCCCCCACGGGCACTGCCGCCTGCATAGCTTCCCCACGAATGCGCAACAGCCGTGCGGTATCAGAAATACTAAGTGCACCGGCTGCACAAAGCGCTGAATATTCTCCCAGGGAATGACCTGCCACGTAGGTAACCTTATTAGCCAACGAAAATCCGGTGCTTTCCAGCGCTTTCAGCGCAGCAATTGATACCGCCATCAACGCCGGTTGGGCGTTCGTCGTTAATGTCAGAACCTCCTGAGAACCCTCAAATATCAGTTCAGAGAGTTTTTCACCCAAGGCCTCATCCACTTCGTCAAAGACAGCTCTGGATTGGCTGTATTGATTTGCCAATTCACGGCCCATACCCACATTTTGGCTACCCTGACCAGGGAAAATCATTGCAAGTTTCATTTTTCTATTTCCTGCACAAAAAGAATGTTTTGGTTAGTGCCGTTTTCTAGGTCTGTTCAAGAATTCCTGATGGTTTTGATTTAACCCATTTTGTCCGAAATCAAGATGTCTTTAGCAGCATGGATTGGTTATCCATGCAAGAAAGTTATCGCTGATGGCGGGTAAAATGGGTTAAGCCCTTCGTTTGAGTCGAATTTCAGCCTCTTTTTGCCTGAATTCTCCTGAAATGGCCAGCCATTCTCATCGAACCTTTACAAAAATCTGCTGAAAATTCGACCCGTCAAACCCTGTTGTGTATTCTTGAACAGACTCTAAGCATTCTGAGTAAGGAGAAAGAGGCCATCCAACTAGAAATTGTAAAAATTCATAGTAATTTATTTTCAATCAGGTAATTTTGACAATTTAGGCTGTGAAACACATTTCTTTTTGCCAATACACAATATAAATATTCAGGTATCGATTTATTTCGGGCGATTCGCATAACATATGGATATAAAATTGCAAAATTCAGAAATGAACGCATGCATTGTGCAGTTGATCAAGTACCTAGTTGGAGGAACGCTGGTTCTCAGGCTGTCAAAAAAAAGTCCTGCCTACCGATTGGTCAACTCTGAATACGTCTTGTCCTAATGCAACAACCAGGCCAATGCTCACACGATAGCAAACTTGATAATTGCCGTATAGCCGAATGAGGAAAACATAGAGTGAATAAAAATTCTGAAAATCCATTTTCCGCTGGTTTCCCGGAAAATTCTAATCATGACGTTGATACGCCCAGAGCAATATCCCCGGGACGGGCTCTTGAACCCAGTGAGGCGGCTCACCCACCAAAACGCTCGCGTTATGCTCGCGACCGATTTGTTATATTTTTCAATCTTCTTGTATCAGGCTCCCTATTGCTGACACTGGCAGTGTTGGTCTTGTTGTTCTTTGGCAACAGCCGGTTTCATGAAAGTGGCCCACTTGACGCTCCGCGCACCATATTGGTCAAAGAAGGTTATTCGCTGCCAACCATTGCCCGGCAATTGGAGACCAGAGGCATTATTGACAGCGAATTGTTGTTTCGCATGGGTGTGCGCGCGTATCGCGCCTCCGCACAGATGCGCGTTGGAGAATATGCATTCAAACCGGCGATGAGTATGTATGATGTTATGCAAACTTTGCGTCAGGGCAAAGGAGTGGTTCACAAAGTTTCAATTCCTGAAGGGCTTACCTCGTTTCAAATTATGCAGAGAATTGCTCAAAACAGTATCTTGACTGGAGAAATGCCGGGCGAAATTCCTGCTGAAGGCAGCCTGATGCCTGATACCTATCCCTTCCAGCGTGGACTGACACGGCAGGAATTAATCAATCAGATGATGCGTGCACAGGAAGTATTTCTGAAGGAAGTGTGGCAGCGTAGAGTTACTGGACTTCCGGTCAATACTCCAGAAGAAATGGTTATTTTGGCTTCAATCGTAGAAAAGGAAACCGGTCGGGCCGTCGAGCGGCCTCATGTTGCTTCAGTCTTCGTAAATCGCCTTAGTCAGGGTATCAGGCTTCAGTCTGATCCTACCATAATTTATGGAATATTTGGTGGAGAAGGAAAGCCAAAAGGAAGGCCGATCTATCAGTCAGATCTTGATAAAGCAACAGATTATAATACTTATATCATTAAGGCATTGCCACCTGGACCAATTTCAAATCCTGGGAGAGCTTCGCTCGAAGCAGTTGCCAATCCGTCTAAAACCAGCGATTTGTTTTTTGTGGCTGATGGTACCGGTGGTCATGTTTTTGCAGCAACATTAGCCGAGCATAATGCAAATGTGTCACGATGGCGAGTTGTAGAAAAGCGCCGTAAAGCGGAAGCCGCTAAAAAGGCTCGGGAAAAAAAACTGACACCGTGAGTGAACAGGAAAAAGCCCAATCCAACTGATTGGGTAGAGTTGGAAAATATTATGTTTGCGATATTCGTTACTATGAAAATCGTAGAATCGGGGAGTAGATGCCACTACAAAGTATGACTGGTTTTGCTCGCTTGGAAGGGTTTAATGAGATTGCGAACTGGACCTGGGAAATTCGATCACTCAACGGAAAGGGGCTTGATCTTAGATTGCGTATTCCACCCGGAAACGACCATCTGCAACCCCAAATCAGAAAACTGACAGCTAGTCATTTCAAGCGCGGAAACCTGCAGATAACTCTGTTAGTGGATCGCCATGACGCCCAATCTTTACCAGTAGTCAATCAGTCTGCCCTGGAAGCGGTGATGGCTGCCATCACATCAATACAGAGCAAATTAGATTGCCCGCCGCCCGCTGCCGAGCACATCCTTAGAATCAAAGGTGTTATGGAAACAGGCGAGGCCCGCAATAACGTTGAAGTGACAAACAGTCTCAATGATCCACTGATACAGGATTTTGTGAAGTTACTGGAAGAACTCGATGTCTCCAGGTCGAAAGAAGGTCAGGATATCTGCAGTTTTCTGAATGAGCAGTTGAGCCAGTTGGAACATTTGACTCAATCAATCAAAGATGATCCTTCACGTAGCGCAGATCAAATTAAGCAACGTCTGGTTGCGCAATTGGCGCCATTGCTCGAAAATGGTAATGGCCTTGATCCAGATCGTCTTCATCAGGAAGCTGTGATTCTGGCCACTCGGGCTGATTTAGCTGAAGAACTTGATCGTCTCAAAATTCATGTGGGCGCTGCCAGGCAACTGCTGGCTGGTGACGGACCTGTGGGCAGAAAGTTGGATTTTATCTGTCAGGAATTTAACCGCGAATGCAATACGATATGTTCAAAGTCAAATGCAGTTGCAGTCACAAATGCGGGGCTTGACATGAAGGTAGTTATTGATCAATTCCGTGAACAAGTTCAAAACCTGGAATAATGGCAGATACCTATTGCCTGGATGTTGATTGTGGAAAAAATATAATGAGCGCAACAAAACCTGATATGAGCGATCAAATTGAGCGCCGTGGAATTATGCTGGTGATTTCTTCTCCCTCGGGAGCAGGCAAATCGACAATCGCCCGTGAGTTGCTGTCGAAAGAAAATAACTTGAGACTTTCGGTATCGGTTACAACCCGAAAACAGCGTGGAAGTGAAATTGATGGCACGCATTATCGTTTCATATCAAATCGTGAATTTAAGCGAATGAAAAATTCAGATTCCCTGCTTGAATGGGCAGAGGTACATTCGAATTATTATGGCACACCGGTTGATCCGGTCGAAGATGCCTTGGCAAATGGCAATGATATGCTATTTGATATTGACTGGCAGGGTGGCCTGCAATTGATGGAAAAAGCCCGCGTTGATGTCGTCAGCATTTTTATCCTGCCTCCTTCCCTTGAAGAATTGAAAAGCAGATTGATACGCCGCGCTGAGGATGCACCGGAAGTCATCGAAAAGCGCCTGCAAAACGCTCTCAATGAAATACCACATTGGCGTGAATATGATTATGTCGTCATCAATGATGATCTTGAGCGTGCTTTTGGTCAGGTGACCTCTATTTTGCAGGCCGAACGCCTGCGCCGCGACCGCCGCCCAGGTCTGTTCAATTTTGTGGACGGGCTGATTAAT
>JAAENI010000348.1 GCA_024224595.1 Hyphomicrobiales bacterium | reverse complement strand
TTAATCGCACCACCGAACAAAAAAGTTGCCCTACCGGGCAATGTGGAAGTTGAAACACTCCAAGTAACCTGTGACGATCTGTGTGAAATTGCGATGGAATATGTTGGTAGTGATCGCCACTGCCATGAATTCAAATGTGCGGCAGAACCGGGGCAATGCCCGCGACTGCCGGTTTGTCCGCAGTACCGGCGGATCGCTTTTGATTCAGGATATTTTCAACCGATTCCACATATGACCGCAGGCGTATCGAAAGCCATTGATCTTCGTAAGAACGGCGAACGTCCTTTCAATTTAATCAAAAAGCGTGAAGGCTTGGAGTACGCAAGAATTAGAGGGCAACATAATATTCTGGTTCAGTCGATTTTCACAACAGTATCTACATTGCTGATTGAATTGGCAGGCACAAGAAAAAGTCCCCCGTCAGAACGGCATCGGCAATTGGAACTGTTAGCAGCCTGATGGGCTGAACGAGAAGTATAAAATAATAAAGTAACGTCATCGGGGTTGGTTAACCTGTTTGTCCGAGTGGGTCTTCAGCTATAGAAATAGT
>JAAENI010000347.1 GCA_024224595.1 Hyphomicrobiales bacterium | reverse complement strand
TACTTATCACAGATCCTGACATTCCATTTCTTGCGGCCAAGCTTGTTCATCAGATTTCTAACCTGCTGGGGGCGCATCCCATCGGGCAATACCAGCTCTCCCTTATTTAGCGCCTTAAGGATTGCATTGCGTACATGCTTGCGGAAAGTGTCTTTGATTAAATCATAGGGCAAAAGAAAATCCTTTACGGCAACCTTCAATTCGCCCGATGCCGACAGCCCGCAGCCGGTAACCAAACAGTGGATGTGGGGATGAACCAACAACGTCTTGGTCCAGGTGTGAAGCGAAGCGATAATACCGGGCTTGGCTCCCATGTACTTCTCATCGCCGAGCAACTCAAACAGCGTATCCCGCGAACAGGTGAAAAGGATTTGGGTCATCAACCGCGCATTGAAATGCCACAAAAATCTGAGCTGCTCAGGTATGGTAAATATGACATGAAAATGATCGCATCGCAAAATTCGTGTCTTTTGTTTGGCAAGCCATTTTTGGACCTGCAGGTAAGCGCACTGAGGGCACATCCTATGTTTGCAGGAGTTATACCATACCCGCTGATAGTGACCGTCCGGGC
>JAAENI010000346.1 GCA_024224595.1 Hyphomicrobiales bacterium | reverse complement strand
GGAATGAGATTATCAACAGGTTATTGAACACTTGAACGGACATCGCGGTCGATTTGTCTGGTGCGCCTTATTCGCATTTTTCAAAGGAGAAGCAAAATGAACAAAATACAGAATATAATGTTGGGGGCATTTACCTCGACTGCCTTGCTGACTGCTGCCTCAATGCCTGCCACTGCAGCAACCGAGTGTGGGACAAAAGACAAGATCACTATTGCCGAGATGACATGGTTGTCGGCAAGTTCACTTGCTCACATTGCCAAAAAAGTCCTGGCGGATGGCTATGGATGCAATATCGAAATAGTACCCGGCGACACTGTACCCACGGCTACGTCGATGTTAACAAAAGGCAAACCGCACATTGCACCCGAGTTGTGGGTTTCGACTGCCAAAACGATTTGGGACAAAATGATAAAAAAGGGCAATGTCTACAAGGCCAATGACATTTTTGCCGGTGGTGGTGAAGAAGGCTGGTGGATCCCCGATTATGTCGCCAAGGCGCATCCAGGAATCAAGTCAATTGGCGACCTGAAAGCCAATGCCAAGATATTCGCCGACATTTCTGATCCCGAAAAAGGACGGCTATATGGGTGTCCTCCGGGTTGGGGTTGTGAAATCATCACCAATAATCTCTTTAAGGCACTCGGCCTTGGTGAATCATTTGAGTTGTTTTCACCTGGTTCGGGTGCCAACCTGAAGGCATCCTTTGCCCGTCAGGTTACCCGCAAGAAACCGATTGTCGGCTATTATTGGGGTCCCACCGATGTCATCGGAAAATACAATCTTGTACGGCTGAACATGCCAGCACACGATGCCGCCAAATTCAAATGCTTGACCGATAAGGATTGTGTCAATCCTGAAGTAACCGGTTGGGCAGTTGGCGAAGTTGCTGTTGCGGTAGTCAGCGAACTGAAAAACAAGGCGCCGAATGTTGCGGACTTCTTGTCAAAACTTCAGGTGCCCAACGCTGAAATCAGCACAGTACTTGCATGGGGTGACGACAACAAGGCCTCACCCGAGGAAGTGGCTTCCCATTTCCTGAAAACCTATGAGTCAATCTGGACGAAATGGGTTCCTGAAGACGTAGCTGCCAAGATTAAAGCATCGCTTTAATGGCGCGATTACGCCAGGATTGATAACCCTGTGGATGAGCGCGGGAGTCGGTAATTGATACTGGTTCCTGCGCTCAGTTCAATCCTGTGCAGAGAACTTCATTCAAGGGAACAATTATTGCCGGATCAAGACGGCAGAGTTACAGACGGAGATTGGACATGGCAAAAAACTTTCCACTAATCCTTGACACGCATTCATTTCAGATAAACATAGATGATGCATTTAAATG
>JAAENI010000345.1 GCA_024224595.1 Hyphomicrobiales bacterium | reverse complement strand
TCAAAATTGGTGTCGATAGTTGTGTCGTCGGCAATTGCAGAAACGGCGAGTAGTATTAGTAATAGTGTGGCAAGAGTTTTCATTTTCCGGCACCTTTCCAGATTGGTTTGAATTGCAGTAAATGTGGTAGCAAGTTATGGTTGGTGCAAGAAAAGTCCGTACGAGGAGCTTTTAAGTGTCTGAAATTGGAGTTTCGATGAATATTCGCATAGCTGTTGCAGCAGACCTTCCACAAATTGTTGAAATATATAATCAGGCCGTTGCTCTGTCGGGCTGTACTGCCGATCTTGACCCGATTTCAATTGAGTCGCGCCAAAGCTGGTTCAAAGAACACTCATCTGATGCTTACCCAATCTGGGTTGCTGAAAATCAGGGCTCTGTGCTTGGTTGGTGCAGCTTGAGTCCCTATCGATGTGGCAGAATGGCACTCAAACACATTGCGGAAATAAGTTATTATATCGACAAGGATCATCGAGGGTCCGGAGTTGGAAGTTCACTACTACAACACGCCATAGGCCAATGTCCGGGCTTGC
>JAAENI010000344.1 GCA_024224595.1 Hyphomicrobiales bacterium | reverse complement strand
TCACAAGAGCAAACGGCAACACCGCCAGCGGCTCACCACCCTCGTTGAAAACACATATACAACCCCAAGCAAAACAAAGTCAATAACTAAATTAAAATAAGTGAACTATCTATTTCAATTATTTCAACTGACTAATTTGCATTTTATTGGCATTCAAAGACCCGCTCCAACACCTGGTTGTGGCATCAAATCCGGGGAATACTCCGTTATCCTGGATTGAACATTATTAGTTGTTTTTTTCAACACACAGATTACGAACAATCCCATCAAATAGTTTGATTCCCGTTTCAATTAACTCATCAGGAAAGTCATAATTAGGGTTATGCAACTGCGGACAATCATAACCGGACCCGAGTACACAAAGCATTGATTTTGTTGTCGCGCCAAAAACACCAAAATCCTCAGACCATCTGAACGGAGCGCTCAGGTTTTGATATTCCAGTTTATTTTTCTCGACTACGGCTTGTAGGATCTGCGTCGCAATATCATTATTGGTGCAGGCGGCAAAACGATCACAACAGGATAATTTGATTTCAAGGTTGTGATACTCTGCGATCTGTCGTGCCAATTTCTCAGCATGGATGAGGAGCTTCTTCTGTATATCATCATCTATGCTTCTGACCGTTGCCATAACACAGGCATCTCCTGGTGAAATTCCAAAATTTTCCGTTCCAAGCCGCGCGTGCACAATTGTTGCTAACGCAGACTCTTGCGTTAATCCCAATGTTGCAGGCATGGCAGGAAATTCGTTGATAAGCTCTGCCACAGCTAATGCCGGGCTATTTCCGTCTTCGGGATGCGAAGCATGCGACGTGTGACCGGTTAGATGAATTGACAACCCTTCCGATGCAAAATTAAACGAACCAGACTTAATACCGACTTGATGCAATTTCATTCCAGGTAAATTATGCAGGGCAAAAGCGAAATCTGATCGGATCAGTGCAAATCGTTTATCTTTAATTATCGCTTGCGCTCCCTCACCTGTCTCTTCAGCAGGTTGAAACAACAATATGACTTTACCTTTTGAGGGCGGGTTTTCATATAGCATATTAGCCAAACCGGCGAAAACTGCCATATGCCCATCATGACCACATAAATGCGCTTTACCCGGGATAACGGATCGCCATTCAGGTTGACCAACTTCATCAATGGGCAGGGCATCAAGCTCACAACGAAACAAAACAGTCGGGCCTTGTTCACCGCTGGCAAAGATCGCCGCTATCCCATGGCCGCCAAAGTCATCGATAATTCTGGTAGGCGAGCATTGCTCAAGCCATGATCTGATACGAATTGCAGTCTTTTCTTCTTCTCCGGATAGTTCCGGATGCCTATGAAGATCATGCCGAAGTTCTATGAGTTGATTGAGCAGAACCGTGTCCATAATATTCCAATATTAGAATGCTTGGTCTAATTCTGCCATCTGACAGCTCGCTTAATAAACTCGACTTGCTGTCACCCCCTCAATACTACTTTCAATATCTTGCTCTGATTAGTCCCAAAAATGTAAAACCATTATCACAGTAGTAGTTTGCGGGGAGGATTTAACGATGCAATATGAGTGCCGACCTCCTCATCTCAGGTCAATTCTGCAAGGAATTAATCCAGCACTCACAATTGTTTTCATATCAGCATCTGGTCAGGCGGCCTCATCAGCTTCAATACCCGTGTGCTCATTCTCTTTTGATAGAGTATCCTCAGTATTCAAAGGAAACACCTCAAATTCGAGTTGGCCCCGATCTCCGTCCGAATGATTATCAGACCTCTTTGCAACGCCCACATGAACCTTCATCCCGTCATGAATTGTGCCTGACAAAATTTCTTCAGCCAGCGCATCTTGCAGTTCCGACTGGATAACCCGTTTCAAAGGCCGCGCACCATAAGCTGGATCATAACCGCGTTCAGCCATCCATTCGATCGCCGAATCACCAATATCCAGGACAATTCTCCTTTCAAACAACAAGTTTTCCAGTCTTTCCAACTGGATTGACACAATTTTCCCCATATCATGGCGTTTTAGGCGGTGAAACAAAATGAGTTCATCAATACGGTTGAGAAACTCTGGACGGAAACTGGATTTTACAATATCCATCACTTTTCCTCGCGCGGATTCAGAGCTTTCATCTTCACCAAGTTCAACAAGGAATTCTGAACCCAAATTGGATGTCATAATGATCATGGTATTACGAAAATCGACTGTACGCCCCTGACCATCAGTGAGCCTTCCGTCATCAAGTACCTGCAACAAGATATTAAAAACATCCGGATGCGCTTTCTCGATCTCATCGAACAGCACAACCTGATAAGGTCGCCTGCGCACCGATTCGGTCAATGCGCCTCCTTCATCATAGCCAACATAACCAGGAGGTGCACCAATCATTCTGGCTACAGAATGTTTTTCCATATATTCAGACATGTCGATACGCAACAATGCACTGTCATCATCAAACAAAAATCCAGCCAGTGCTTTAGTTAACTCAGTTTTTCCAACACCCGTCGGCCCGAGGAACATAAAAGATCCAATCGGTCTATTTGGATCCTGTAATCCGGCTCTCGCACGGCGAACCGCTTTTGATACCGCTGTCACAGCCTCGATTTGCCCCACAACACGTTTTCCAAGCTCTGCTTCCATCCGCAGTAACTTGTCTTTCTCGCCTTCAAGCATTTTGTCGACTGGAATTCCAGTCCAGCTTGAAACTACTTGAGCTATGTGTTCTGGGCGAACCGCTTCTTCAACCATCGATGGCTGTTCAGTTTCGCCTTCAGCGTTTTCAATTTCCTCGAGCTGCTTTTCCAATTCTGGAATTTTGCCGTAGGATAACTCCCCGGCTTTTGCCAAGTCCCCAACGCGCTGCGCCTGCTCAAGTTCGTTTCGTGCATTATCCAGCGTTTCCTTAATATCTCGGGCATTGGATAATTTTCGTTTTTCGGCCTCCCATCTGGCAGTCAATCCGTCAGCTTTTTCCTGTAGACTTACCAATTCGATTTCCAACGCTTTCAATCGAGCTGCCGAGCCTTTGTCAGTTTCCTTAAGTAAGGCTTCGCGTTCGATTTTTAGTTGAATAATTCTTCGGTCATATTCATCGAGTTCGTCAGGTTTAGAATCAACCTGCATACGCAATCGCGAACAGGCTTCATCCATTAAGTCAATTGCCTTGTCGGGCAGAAAGCGATCCGTAATATATCGATTCGAAAGATTGGCGGCCGATACCAAAGCAGCGTCACTAATGCGCACACCGTGATGGAGTTCATATTTCTCCTTGATCCCTCGCAAAATCGAAATTGAATCTTCAACACTGGGTTCACCAACAAAAACAGGCTGAAAACGTCGAGCCAATGCTGCATCTTTCTCGACATGTTTTCGATATTCATCAAGTGTTGTCGCACCCACACAATGTAATTCGCCACGCGCCAGTGCGGGCTTCAATAAATTGGATGCGTCCATGGCACCCTCACCCTTGCCTGCTCCCACCAGCGTGTGCATCTCATCGATAAAAAGAATAATTTGCCCTTCCGCACTTTGAACCTCACTCAACACTGCTTTCAACCGCTCTTCAAATTCGCCACGATATTTGGCTCCGGCAATCAGCGAACCCATGTCTAGAGAAAGCAAGGATTTTTTTCTTAGGGATTCGGGGACGTCGCCGTTTATGATTCGAAGTGCCAGGCCTTCAACAAGTGCGGTTTTTCCCACCCCAGGCTCTCCAATAAGAACCGGGTTATTTTTTGTTCGCCTCGAGAGCACCTGAATAGTACGGCGAATTTCCTCATCACGACCTATTACCGGGTCCAGACGACCTTCACGTGCGTCTTCGGTCAAATCTCGTGCATATTTCTTAAGTGCATCATAAGCCGCTTCTGCATTGGCGCTGTCTGCTGTTTTACCTTTACGAAGTTCTTCAATTACCGAATTCAGGGATTTTGCAGACAGGCCAGATTCAACCAATGCTGAATGTGTTTCCGCAGATTTTTCAATAACCATTGCGAGCAACAAACGTTCAACGGTGACATAGGTATCACCGGATTTTTCTGCAATTTTCTCCGCATTTGCAAAAATTTTTGCCAGTTCAGTAGAAAGGTAAAGTTGTCCATTGCCACCGCTAACGGATGGTATTTTGCTTAGTCTGTCTTCAACCAGGCGCAAAGCATCTTTGGGTCTGGCACCTGCACGTTCCATAAGTGACGCAGCCAGGCCTTCCGAATCTTCCAGCAAAATTTTTAGTAGATGTAATGGGGTAAAGTTTTGATGATTATTGGAAAGTGCCAGAGATTGAGCAGATTGAACAAAGCCTTTGACCCGATCTGAATATTTTTCGAGATTCATATTTTCAACTCCATTTTATTCCACGCCCTTCTACAGGCACGTAAAATAGCTTTAGGGTTAGTCCCCGCATATGCAGCAGACCAGTTATTTTGAATATATGCATCAGCATTCAGAATTTTAAGGGTTACAATTAGAATGAGTTACAAATTGGCAGTCCAGCCAAAAATATGGCGTGTATCTAAACTCAAACTGTCTCTTAGGGTTTCCTGCTTCCGTTTTTAAAGAATCATCTAAACATACAGTAGAAACACGTGCATATCTGATAAAGTGTCATGAACGCTCATTACGCACAACAAGTGACTCATAATTTCCGGGTTTCCCTGGGTTGAGATTTGTGATTCTCTTTTTCTGATTGCAATTGAATCAGAGAAAATGATGTCGGCAGCGATTAGAATTCGAGAAGATTATTGTGCTGAAGAGCTACGGGTTCTGGCCAGGGTTTCTAAAGATAGAGGTCAGACCCGTCGACTGATGTCACTGGCGGCTGTTATGGAAGGTAAATCACGCCTTGAATCGGCGGCCATTGGGTTGATGGATCGCCAGACCTTGCAGGACTGGGTTATTCGTTTCAATGGTGACGGACCAGATGGTCTGATTGAACACAAGTCAGCGGGCCGCAAACCTAAACTCAGTGATGAGCAGAAAAGCCGACTTGCACAACATGTCGAAGAAGGTCCTGGAGATCATGTACCCGGCCTGATACGCTGGCGATGTGTCGATCTGGCGTCTCTGGTCAGGCAGCGCTTCAATGTTGACTTCCATCCTGCAACGATTGCATGCATATTGCATAAACTATATTATTCGCACATTTCAGCACGCCCACATTGCTCGAATGGTTCAGTAGTCTGTTTATAGTCAAAAAGGCAAATCATGACTCGATGACTAGCGGCAAGGGCTTCGCCGAAATTCGCTGCCATGTGCGCCCAACGTCACATGTGGCCACATCTTGTCTGGTGAACGATTCCATATGGTTATGTTTAGGCCAGCTTCCAACAGTGTTTTTGCGAGGCTGAACGCATCGCTCCCAAACCTGCAACTGCAACATCGCTCATTGCCACCCCTTTCACCAGCCCTCCAAAATAACACTAGCAGTTCTATGGAAAATTATCTCGGGCATTGTGTCAATCACAACAATACAAAATTCATTAAGCACTCAACCTTATCAATAGCACTGCGTTTTGGTGAAGTAATTGCGATACGTCTGATATTGAGTGAATATTAAATTGATCGACACAATACCAGAGACAAGATTCTCAGCAGGCTTCTGATATTGCAAGATATTTCTCGGTATTTCCTACACCTGATGAGCAATGTTGCCGCATTGTCATCCGATATGACAAACTGACGGTAAACTTCCTTATCATCAACAAGCTGTTTGTGATCTGGTTAAGGTTAAGCGTGAATAAGTCCATTCTCTAGTCTTCAGAATGTGGTGGTACATTTTCGGCTTCATTTTCCTTCTTGGTTCCAATGAGACTGCTTGGTAACAGGGCCGCATCTTTACTTAACCCGTCATGAGCCTGTTTTGATGGGGATGGCTCTTCATCTTTCTTGGACACTGAACGACTTGCTCTTCTGGTACCGACTGGCTTTCGCCCATTGCGACGATTACGCCCTATATCCGGTTTAGCTGCTTTTCCAACATAAGATGCTTCATCACCATTTTCACCGGATTCTTCACGGACTGCTGAAGCATCTTTTTCCAAAACAATTTCGGCGGGAGCGATGTCTAAATCAGGTTGCGGACCTTCGCCACGTGCATTTTCTGGCGTATTGGTTGTTTCACCTGTATCAGCATCATCATTTTGCGAATTATTAGGCGTTTTGTCATTATCGCGATTCGAATTATTCTGGATATTGGGTTGCGTTGCGGCAATAATGCGAAAATAATGCTCTGCATGCTGAAAATAGTTCTCAGCCATTACTGTGTCGCCGCTGGTCAAGGCATCGCGAGCAAGAACACTATATTTCTCGGCTATATGATTAGCATTGCCCCGTATCTTGACGTCCGGTCCATTACTTTCAAAATTGCGCGATAGTGGATTGGACGATTTACGTCCGCGATTTCGATTTCTCGATCTTTGTTGTTGTTGCCTCATTGGCTACTCTTCTATTTCCATTGTTTGGTAAATTGATGTTCTACGTTTCACTTATCAATTGCGCATGATCAACAGTGCTTGATCAGTTTTGTTACACTGAAATATTGCAAGCTGTTATTTGCCAAATGTAATCTGGTTAAACCACCACTCATTTGGGTGGAACCTGCAAACCAGTTACGCCTGTTTCCTGCCTGATCGCGCCAACCTGATTTGTGCTATTGTAACTCTAGTTTAATAATATTCTGAGAATAGATGATTGTGCAAAAGCAAGATAAAAAACCGGGAAACTCAACATGAATCTCTGCAGCTAATTCAATCGTTACCTTTGTTTACTCTGTTCTCTCAGCAATTCCAAGCTTTTTCTTGAACCTGCCCCGGCCACATAACAAATTCAATCTGATCTTTCACAATCAATGAATCAAATTGCCATGCAATGTATTAAAACTCAAACACCAGAACCCGATCATTTGCTCCCAAGTCTTTGATTAATCGCACAAATTTCCACTTGGCTTGCTTTGCCATTTCAACAACGGTTTCACATTGATCATAACCAATTTCCAGATAAAGCCTGCCATTGTTAGCAATATTCTGTGAACATTGTGTAAAAATGTTTCCATAGGCATCCAATCCATCAATGCCGCCATCCAGGGCAATCAATGGATCAAAGCCTTTAACTTCAATTGCAAGCTTGGGAATGATTGCTGATTTGATGTAGGGCGGGTTGGATACAATGATGTCAAATTTTTCTCGCACATCACTACACCAGTTGGTTTTCACAAATTTCAACCGATCAACAATGCCAATTTCCGTGGCATTGAAGCGTGCCATCTTCAACGTTTTGCTGTCGATATCTGTAGCAGTACCGATGGACCTGGGCATGTTGTACAGAATACTGATGATTATTGCACCAGTCCCCGTTCCTATGTCCAATACCCTAAAGCTGTCATTGGTTTTGGATTGGAAATCAGCCAGCACAGCATCAACCAAGGTGCCAGTATCTGAACGAGGTACCAAAGTGTTTTCGCATAGCTTGAATGGTAAACCGTAAAATTCGATTTCTTCGATGATGCGACTGACCGGTTCACCATTCAGACGACGTCTAACCATTTTTGACAATTTCTTTACGCCACCCACATCAGCGTTGAGGGATTCATTGCCTATTAACTTGATCGCATCAATTTTGAAAACATGGCAAACTAAATGACGGGCTTCTCGAGAATACTCAACAATTCCGGAGTTCTTCAATTCTTTCGAGGTTATTTTTAAGACTTCACCCAAGGTCATAGAAGGAAACCTTTCCAATTCAGAAACAAACGTCTTTACTGGATCGGATTTCATTCAGGATTGATCTCCGAAATTCCGATGGAGTTGTTATTCATCTTCTATGGCAGATAACAATTTCGCTTGATGGTCGGTAATCAGAGCATCGATAATCTCATCGACCCCCTCGCCCATAATAATGCGATCCAGCTTATACAATGTCAGATTTATACGATGATCGCTAACCCGTCCCTGCGGAAAATTATATGTTCTGATCCGCTCAGAGCGATCTCCTGAACCTACTTGGTCCTTGCGCGCCTCAGCACGCTCATCATCCAGTTTTTGGCGCTCCAAATCATAAAGTTTAGCCCGCAAAGATTTCATTGCATTAGCACGATTTTGATGCTGTGATTTTTCCGAGGACATCACCACAATTCCAGTCGGGAGGTGGGTAATGCGAACAGCCGAATCTGTAGTATTAACATGCTGCCCACCTGCTCCAGAGGCACGCATTGTATCGATTCGGATATCTTCATTTCGTATTTCGATATCTACATCTTCTGCCTCGGGTAATACTGCAACGGTTGCAGCAGAGGTATGAACCCGCCCACCAGATTCAGTTTCTGGAACCCTTTGAACACGATGTACGCCAGACTCGAATTTTAATCTGGCAAACACTCCCCTGCCATTGATTGACGAGACAATTTCCTTATACCCGCCTACATCTCCCTCGCTTGAAGAAAGTATTTCTACTTTCCAACCCTTGGCTGCGGCATGGCGTTCATACATCCTAAACAGATCACCAGCAAAGAGTGCAGCTTCAGACCCGCCTGTTCCAGCCCTGATCTCAACAACCGCACTTTTGTCATCCGCCGCATCGCGTGGCAACAATAGTCTCTTGATACGTTCTTGAGCGGCTTCCAGTTTCTCTTCGAGTTCAGGTTTTTCCAACTGAGCTAATGCTGCCATCTCTTTGTCGGTTGTATTGTCAGATAAAAGATCAAGGATCCCTTCCAGATCGTTCTGAATTGAATCCAACTCTTTTATTTGCTCAATAACGGGTTCAAGAGCTGAATATTCTGATGCTAATTTGACATAGATCTCTGGATCCGGGTTGGCGACCATTTCATCTTGCAAAACATGGTACCGATTTAATATGGAATCCAATTTTTCTCGCTGTAACATATTTACCTGTGCCTGAAACCAAAGTTAAATTATTAGCAAGAACTGAATTCTGCCAAATTACAATTCCAAATGTCCGCATCATCAAAGTGTAACAAATAAACACCATGGCGATTAACCGAACAAAACTCATAATAGGTTCTAATAGGTAATACCATTCGAATCTATAAAATCCTTTAGCAGTTCCCGCAAAGTCTGACCGCCGTCTATTTCATCAATTGCCGGCATCAATGTTTTGCGCAATTTGGTTATATCCAGTTTACGAATCATCGATTTGATTAACCCTATCGATGCAGCCGACATTGATATAGATTGATAACCCAACGCAAGCAAAACTAACGCTCCCATTGGGCGTTCGGCAAAATCGCCACATAAGGACAGTTTCTTATTATGGCGCCTGGCGGCCTGAGCAATTGATCTGAGCGCTCGCACAAATGGTCGGCCGACCGGATCAAACCGGTCAGCAATAATCATATTATTGCGATCACTGGCCATCATGAACTGAAATAAATCGTTTGAACCCACCGATATAAAGTCTACCTCCATCATTAATTCATCAAGTTGATACAATATTGATGGAACTTCGATCATTGCTCCAAGACTGAAGTTCCTTGGCAACTCATAACCAAATTTTTTCAAAACCTCTATCTCATGTTCAATAATCAGGCGCGCCCTTCTTATTTCATGCACCTCGGTAATCATTGGCAGCATCACACTCAGATCCCTGCCGGATGCCGCTTTGAGAAGTGCTCTTATCTGAGATTTCAACAGGCCCGGACGATCCAGTGCCAGTCTAACAGCGCGCCACCCAAGTGCTGGATTTTCCTCGTGTACAGAACGTAAATACGGCAACACCTTATCCCCGCCAACATCAATGGTTCTAAAGGTCACTGGCATTCCCGAGGCTTCATCCAGTACCTTTCGATAAAGTTGTTCCTGTTGGCCCGGTCTTGGAAAACTTGCTGAAACCATGAACTGCAGCTCCGTGCGAAATAATCCAATCCCGTCTGCGCCAAATGCTTTCAATTGAGGCAAATCCACGAGGAGTCCGGCATTCATTTGAAGACTTATTTTCGTTCCATCAAGTGAGATGGCTTCTAAATCCCTAAGTTTTTCATATTTCCTCTGGCGTTCAGCATGAAAATGTACTTTATCCATGTAGGACAATCTGATGTCTCCACTTGGTCTTAAAAAAGCAAGCCCTTCCTCGCCATCGATTATGACTTCGTCGCCATTTTCCACATTGGTAATAATGCCTGCAGCTCTTCCGACTACCGGAATTCCCAATGCCTTTGCAACAATGACCACATGACTGGTACTACCACCATCTTCCAAAACCAGGCCGCCAATATTTTCTTTGGAATAGTCCAGCAATTCTGCCGCGGCCATATTGCGGGCCACAACAATAATTTTTTGGCCCTGATCACGGCTTCGGGTATCTTTAGTCGATTGCGGGCCCTGCCTGGATATTTGATCGTCACCAACAAGTTCGCGTAACAATCGATGGGCTAGGTCGTCGAAATCGCTCATACGATCCCGAATATAGGGATCACTTACACGTTGTAATCTTGCCTGATGATCACTTTGGACTTTTTCCACCGCGGCTTCGGCTGTTAAACCATTGCGCACGGCCTCGATCATACGCCGTACCCATCCTTTATCATTGGCAAACATTCGATAAGCATCAAGCACCTCTCCTGCTTCGCCGTGCTGAATGAGTTCACTGCGTTCAAACATCTTATCGATTGAAATTCGCAATTTATCCAAAGCCTGAAAAAGGCGTTGATTTTCAAACTCAACATCTTCATTGAATAAATTTTTAACCACAACACGAGGGGCATGTAAAACAACGTCACCAATACCTATGCCATTTGCGAAACTGTAACCTCTAATGGTCCGTGGTCGATTTATATCAAGTTCATTCGCCGTGGCACCAAGACCTTTAAGATCGCCTGAAGCAATCAGCTCTGCCAGCACCATCGCCGTTGTTTCCAGCGCTTCTATTTCTTCCTCGCGATATATACGTTTGACTTTGTTTTGCACAACCAACACTCCGAGTGAGCACCCGGCGCGCAATATTGGCACACCCATAAATGAATTGAATAATTCTTCACCTGTTTCGGGCAACAGTGCAAAAGATGGGTGGCTTTGTGCATCCTGAATGTTGAGCGGTCGAGCGCTAGCGGCAATGGTACCAACTAGTCCTTCACCTACCTTTAGCGACACCTCATGAACAGCTTTTGGGTTCAGTCCTTTCGTTGCATACAATTCAAGAACATCGTTCGATCGCAAGATATACACCGAACATACTTCCGCAACCATATTCGCAGCAATATGATCGACAATTTTGTCCAATTTCTCCTGGGCACCCAATGATTCCGCCATCACCTCTCTGAGGCGTTTCAGCAGTACTCTTGGGCCTGTCTTAATTGACGTCATATCAAACTTTAATCCTGTATAGAATAATTCGGATTATTTGCTATCCAGACCGTATTTCTGGTGAAGTGTACGCACTGCAAGTTCAGAATAATCCGCATCAATTAGTACAGAAAACTTGATTTCAGACGTGGTAATTGCCCGGATATTTATTCCTTTGGCAGCCAATGCAGTAAACGCGGTAGATGCCACACCTGCATGGCTCCGCATACCAATTCCAATAACTGAAACTTTGACCAATCCTTTTTCGCTTTGAATAATTTCATACCCGATTTCGTTGCGCGCATCGTCCAATACTGCCATCGCTTTTTCGACATCTCCATCAGGCAGTGTGAACGTCATATCGGTCCTTGAGCCATCTTCGGATATGCTTTGAACTATCATATCGACATTAATATGATTGTCGGCCATCGGGCCAAAAATTGCCGCTGAAACACCTGGAACATCGGGTACCCGACGCAGTGAAATCTGTGCTTCATCCATAGTATAGGCAATGCCGGTTACGACCTGTTTTTCCAATATTTCCTCCTCGCTACAAATTAGTGTTCCAGTGAATCGATTCTGATTAATTGCCAACGGATCTTCAAAACTTGAACGAACAAACAACCTGACATTGTTTACCATTGCCATCTCTACCGAACGCACCTGCAACACTTTCGCACCCAGTGATGCCATTTCCAGCATTTCTTCAAATGAAACTTTAATAAGTCTCGATGCTTTCGGTTCAATTCTGGGGTCTGTTGTGTAGACGCCATCCACATCTGTATAGATATCGCAACGGTCCGCTTTAACCGCAGCGGCAATGGCGACCGCACTTGTATCTGAGCCTCCACGTCCTAATGTGGCAATTCTATTGCCCGGCCCTATGCCCTGAAATCCGGCAATTACTGCAACCTGACCAATTATAAATCGTTCTACAATCTGCTCACCGTCAATATTCTCAATGCGTGCAGCACCATGAGCGCTATCAGTCGTTACCTGAATTTGCCAACCTAGCCAGGAACGCGCATCTATGCCGATAGACTGCAGTACAATGGCGAGCAATCCAGCTGTCACCTGTTCACCTGAGGAAACAATAGTATCATATTCTCGTGCATCGTGAATTGGCGCAGCCTGGCGGGCCCAACTAACCAACTCGTTGGTTTTGCCAGACATCGCCGAAACAACAACCGCAACTTGATGTCCTGCATCCACCTCACGTTTTACATGCTGGGCCACATTACGGATTTTGTCGATATCGGCAACTGAAGTACCACCAAATTTCATCACGATACGTGCCATGAGAACCTGTAAATGCCAGTGAAATATATAAGTATAGGCTGAATACCCTTTCAAATTCTCGACGAAAAATGCTCATCTAATTTGAATCCGTGCCTTACTAGCCCAGAACAAATTTTCCTGCAAGGAATTACCGATTCATATCCCATTATTATCCGACCACATGAATCATTTGGTTGGGTGTGGGTTAGTGCTTCATCAGTCGAAATGCAGACTTGCTATTGGGCTGCTAATCAGCCAATTTGTGACAACTAACAATAACCATTCAGAATACCGCAATGACCAATCCTGACCAATCCACAATTGATCAAGCCGATGTTGACCGTTTTTCAGCAATGGCTGATGAATGGTGGGACCCGACAGGTAAATTTAGACCGCTACATAAATTCAACCCTGTCCGGTTGACATACATCAAACAAAAAGTTTGCGAAAATTTTAATCTTGATTCAACAAAGTCCAAACCTTTTAAGGGATTGCGGTTTTTGGACATTGGTTGTGGTGGTGGTTTGTTATGTGAACCAATGACCCGATTGGGGGCACAGGTTGTCGGAGCAGATGCATCAAAAACCAATATAGAAGTTGCACGCATTCATGCCACTCAATCTGACCTTGAAATTGATTATCGTGCCAGTACTTCCGAAACCCTCAACAAAAATGGGGAACAATTTGACTGTATCTTAAATATGGAAGTGGTGGAACATGTTTCAGATATTGATCTGTTTATGACTTCATGTGCCCAAATGGTGAAACCAGGAGGGTTGATGTTTGTTGCAACTATCAACCGAACATTTAAAGCGCATGCTTTAGCAATATTCATGGCTGAGAATATATTGAAATGGCTGCCCAAAGGGACCCATCAATACGAAAAACTGGTTAGACCCGAAGAACTGCGGGCTCCACTTGTTAGTTCGAACATGGATATTACAGATCAAACAGGTGTTACCTATAATCCAATCAGGGATGAATGGAGCTATTCCAAAAATATGGACGTCAATTATATGGTTGTCGCTCGAAAAAACTAGGATCAGGACCAATTAACTCGACTTTGCCGAATTTCCACTCTGAGCCCATGGCCAACCTTAAAACAGTTCCTAAAACACCAAAAGTTCGGGACAAATGCCATACGCAATTTCTTCGACATTTGAAATTTTCGTTTGATTTGGATGACAGGACAAATATGGTTTAGAATATTCTCAGTTTTGTTTTGAGTATCCCGACTTTCCCGCAGGTTATATATCACGACCAACGCCTGTATTATGTACTTTCAAATACGCTGAGATAATCTCATAAAGTTCGTCGAACTTAACATCTAAATCGCCATTGCTGAGGTGAAACGTGTTTTGTGGGCCCAAAGTTTTAGCCAGCCAAGCCATAAT
>JAAENI010000343.1 GCA_024224595.1 Hyphomicrobiales bacterium | reverse complement strand
TTTTGTGAAAATAATTTTGTAATTCTTAGTTAAGATGCTGATTTTATGGTTTAATTTAGAGATACCTTAATCATTTTTACCCAATTTATTCAAAACGAAAAAAATTTTACTATATGCTTGAATGATATATATACGATAGTCATATAAAGGCCTAACAATTCCGCAATCCTACTACCCTGATTTAACCCTTTAGCATGACAGTTCTACCGGAAAGCAAATCATGAATGTGAGAACCCTTTGTCTGGCGATATTGAATATTCAGGATGCGACCGGCTATGAAATTAAAAAACTTTCGACAGATGGTGAATTTCAACATTTTGTTGAAGTCAGCTATGGCTCCATTTATCCAGCACTTTCAAAACTTGAGAAAGATGGCATGGTTTCAAGCCATATCGCTACTCAGGACGGAAAACCTAATCGAAAAATCTATGCAATCACGCCGGAAGGCAGGTCTGAATTAGTCAATCTGATCAACGTTCTGCCAAAACCTGATAAATTCAAATCTGAATTCCTGCTGCTTTCGCTTAATGCTGACATTGCCAACCGCGCTTTGCTTGAGCAGGCGATTAATGGCCAACTGGCACAATATACCAAGGAAATGGAAATGCTCGATAATTTGCTAGGCGATTGTGACCAACCGGCGATGGTCTGGGCAGCAAACTATGGACGCACGGTTATTGAGACCAAGATTAAATATCTGAGTGACAACAAAGACCAATTATTGGAATTGGCACCCAAACATCCCACTGCCAGAGCTGCAGAATAATAATTACAGAAAGTAATCAGTCATGGCCTTCGAAATCAACGGCTCACATATTGTTGCAATAGTGATCGCATCGGGAATTTCCGCCTGGATGTATACCGGCGGTGTGGTGATTGGAGGGCAGCCGCCTGAGGGAGGCTCAATTCCGATCAATGAGCGTGAAGCAAAACGCGCATCCGATCTGTTTAGAGTACGCACTGTACACGTCAAACCTGAATCCTGGCAAGATGAACTGGTCGTTCACGGACAAACTAAAGCGACTGCCGTGATCCCAGTGCGAGCACAAGTCGGTGGGATATTGTTGCAACGTCTGGTCAACAAGGGCGAAAAAGTTTCAAAGAACCAGGTCGTCTGCAAAGTGGATGTCGGTTCAAGAGCGGCCCAATTGGCTAGAGTGCAAGCGCAATTTACCAAAGCCGAAGCAGATCACACCGCCAATTTGAAACTGGTAAAAAAAGGCATTGTATCGCGCAATATGCTCAATACCATGAAGGCCTCGCTGGATGCAGCCAAAGCAGAGATAGCTGAAGCTAAATTGAAGCTTGAGAGATCTGATATTCAAGCCAATGCTGGTGGAATTGTCCAGGACCCGATTGCTGAAGTCGGCGACATGCTGAGTGTTGGTTCGGTGTGTATTACACTGGTGCAATCAGATCCAGTTAAGTTTGCTGGTCAGATATCGGAACGTGATATCGACAAGGTTAGAATCGGTGCCGTGGCTGATATCGAGTTGATTTCAGGCAAGAAGATTTCAGGCAAAGTTCGCTATATATCCCCTTCTGCCGACAATAAAACGCGTACTTTTTTAACTGAAATTGAAATTCCAAACAAGAATCACGAAATCCGTGACGGTCTGACTGCTCGAGCGAATATCAAACTTGCTGAGATAGAAGCCTATCGCGTTTCTCCATCCTGGATTACGCTTTCAGATGATGGCACCATTGGTGTTCGCACAGTTGATAAAAATTCAATTGTACGGTTTGTTTCCATAGAAATAGTTTCACAGAAAAAAGACGCATTCTGGGTTCACGGCCTGAAACCCGGATCGCGGATCATCTCGCTTGGGCAGGAGTTTGTTGTTGACGGCGAGAAAGTTGAAGCTGTGCCTGAGACGAAGAAAACTGCGGGTATGGTTCAATGATTGGGGCGCTTGATACAATATTACAGCGGCCCAAAACCGTACTGACAATAATGGTTGTTTTGGTTGTAGCCGGCGTTTTTGCTTATATTGGTGTGCCCAAAGAAGCTAATCCGGATATTGATGTACCAATCTACCTGATATCTGTTTCCCAGCAGGGAATATCTCCCAAAGATGCAGACCGCTTGTTGATACGTCCGATGGAAACCAGCCTGCGTGGTCTTGAGGGCTTGAAGGAAATTACAGCGGTAGCTTCGCAAAGCAACGCGACTATCATTCTTGAATTCAAGATTGGTACGGACAAGGATAAAGTGCTCGCAGATATTCGCGACAAAGTTGATCAGGCTCAAGCAAAGTTACCCGCTGATGCAGATGAACCGGCAGTTTATGAAACCAATTTTGCCCTTCAACCGACAATAATTGTAACCCTGTCTGGAAAATTACCGGAACGAACTTTATTCACTCATGCGCGTAAGCTCAAAGATGAAATTGAAGCTATAGCAACTGTTCGCGAGGCAAATCTTTCGGGAAACCGCAATGAAATGCTGGAGGTGGAACTCGATCTATTGAGGATGGAATCCTACGATCTGACCCAGGTTGAACTGATTAATGCGCTCACCCAGAACAACCAACTGGTTGCTGCCGGATTTATTGATGATGGTCAGTCCCGGTTTAATATCAAAGTGCCCGGTCTGGTAGAAACCGGTCTTGATGTCTACAACATTCCAATCAAGCAAAACGGAGACGGGGTTGTCACCCTGGGTGACGTTGCAAAAATCAAAAGAACCTTCAAAGATGCCTCTTCGTTCACCCGCGTCAATGGTGAACCGGCCATTTCAATTGAAGTTGTCAAACGTATTGGCACGAATATCATTAACAATAATGTCGAGGTTCGACGTGTTGTAGAAGAGTTTACCAAAGTCTGGCCCAGCCCAATCAAAATCAACTTCCTTCTCGATGAATCGAATTTTATATTTGAAGTTTTAGGTTCACTCCAGTCTTCAATCATGACCGCTATTGCTCTGGTGGTTATCCTGGTGGTGGGCTCTCTTGGTGTCCGTTCTGGGCTTTTGGTAGGATTGGCGATCCCTGCTTCCTTTATGATTGGCTTCCTCATACTGGCCGGCCTTGGCATGACCGTAAATA
>JAAENI010000342.1 GCA_024224595.1 Hyphomicrobiales bacterium | reverse complement strand
TTCACTAACGATCTTTGATTGAATCTGTCAATATGTGAATTGTCATGGTTTTATATCATGAAATAAATCTGACAATTGCAGGTAGCCGGATATCAATTTGAAACAATTAACTCCGGCCCCTGCCCCTGCCCCATGATTGCCTGCCGGAAATTATCGACAAGGCTACAGGGTGAAAAAATACCCTGGGGCATGCTGCCCCAGACCCCGCATTTAAAGCGGTAAAGATTCAAGGGCAAGCATCCTGGAGAGGCGGAACCCGACATAAATGTTCCGGACCGTTGGGTTGAACCAGTCGCGGCTCGCTGAACGCAGATGCCTGGGATCGTAGTCCCAAGAACCCCCGCGAAGGACGCGGTTGAAGGAATTACTATCTTTAAACGGTGACTGAGTGCGGGGAGTGGAATAATCTTCGCTCAAGTCATCTTCAACCCATTCCCAAACATTACCAATCATATCATACAGGCCCCAGTCATTGGCCGCGTAGTCACCTGCAATGCTTGTTTTCCCAGGACCACCATCTGCCCCATTGGCTTTCGTTTTGTCCCATTCATCCCCCCAAGGATAGCGGGTTTCGGTTCCTGCCCGTGCCGCATATTCCCATTCCGCCTCGCTGGGCAGGTAATACGGCGTCTCAGCTTTTCCGCTCACCTCAACATTCAACCATTTAGTATAGGCCACCACATCGTTCCATCTCATATGAATCACCGGGCGATCGCCCCTCTCCCAACCGTTATCATCCGGTGTTTCAATTCCCGCTTCCTGACAATAATAATCATATTCTTCAAACGTCACCGGATAGCGGCCAATAGCAAAACGGCGCTCTATCGCCACCGCATGCTGTGGCTTTTCAGCATCAACCGCATCGGTATCGCTATCTGGAGAGCCCATCAAGAATTTGCCAGCCGGAATTACTACCATCTCAGGGCCTTTTGAACCGTCTGACAAGTCGTCTTTAAAACTGGAAAAATCCGGGGGTGCGTTGGCGGGTGAAGCGCTGATTGCATCATCAGCGTTATCCGGTTCCGGCGGTATAATCTCATCTGGCGCGGGTAATTGCTTCAGGGCGTCATCAGCGCTACGCGTCAGATTAGGTAATTTCAGCTTTTTTGCAGCCATACCCAGTATGGTAAAAAACGATGAGGCTGCCTTGATGACTGACTTGGCCATTGCCACAACAAAATCAATGTTTTCCTTGCTCGCATATTTGTTGTCCCAATAGGCTATTAGTCCGGCCCAAGTCATTTGGGATAAATGTGCGCCGCTTTTCAATTCTCTTTCTAGTTCTTTCAGTCTTTCATTCAGATCAATATTTTCGGCAGCAAGTTTTTCAGCCAGTTCCACCTGCGCAGCAAGCTCGGTTTTCAGATCAGAGATTTCAATACCAGCGGTAGCGATTTCCTTCTCAAATTCCTCAATAGTTCTCTGATATTCTCGTGCTGCATGTTGCAGATCCGCAAATTCTTCTGCGGTTTCCTCCTGCGGTGGATTGTCGAATATCGGGATATCATTAATCCCTCTGATACGGGCATGAAGAGGGTTGTGGAAATCATTTAGCCTCAGGCGAAAATCATGATGCTCAGCAGCTTCGTTCTGGAGCATCAGAATAAAGCGGTTAAGTTTTATTTCGAAACCCTTCCAGTCATCCTGCCCGCTGGTTTCACAGCAAACTAAAAACTCACTGCCCTGGGGCATTTCATCTCTTGTATCGACATCAAGCGCATCTGGAATGGAAGCACGGGCGCTTTTCCACAGCCTTGTCAAAATGACTTTTTCATCTTCCGAAAACAATTATCTGATAATCCGCCGACAACATTGCTTGATCAAGACACTCTGGCATGGTCTGCCTGTTTTTCAAGTTAAAAGTTTGGGTAAGAGGCCATTTGCTGCCACAGCGTGTTCAGCATCATCCGGGGCTATTACTGTGACAGTAACGAAACTATTACCTAGCTGCTAAGCCCATGAACCCCTGTGGCCCGTATTGATAGTTTCGGTTACCGTCAACGTAATTGGACGTCCTTTAAGCACGCCGCGAATATGATCATCGGCCAACAATTTGCCGAGCTTGAAAATACCGGCAAAACTTTGCACAATCAGTCTAACCCAAAGGAATTATCACAATGATCCGCATTCTTGTTTCGTTTTTTTTGCTTGCCACACCGGTAATGGCACAGACGTTTTCTTCGTCTGATGTTCATAAAATACAAAACACCAACCGCTATCAGGGTGATTACCTTGATGGGGTACGGCACGGCTATGGTGTTTATAATTTTTACAATGGCGACCATTACGAGGGCGACTGGCTTAATGACAAAATACACGGCTATGGCATATTTACATATGCGCATGGCGACAGGTATGAGGGTGATTTTCGCAATGGCAAACGAAACGGCTATGGTACTTTTAGTTACGCCAGTGGTGACCGCTACGTCGGTGACTGGCGCAATGACAAGAGGAGTGGCAGGGGTGACTTTTCTTATGCCGGTGGTGATCGATATGAGGGTGAATGGCGTAATGGCAAATTTCACGGCAATGGCATATTCACCTATGTCCATGGCGACTGGTACCAGGGCGATTTCCGTAATAACAAACGGCACGGCTATGGTGTTTTCAATTATGTCAATGGCAGCCGCCACGAGGGTGACTGGCGTGATGACAAAAAGCATGGAAATGGTGTTTTCTTCTATGCTGATGGCCGCCGAACAGATGGATATTGGCGAAATGGTACCCGCCAGTAAAACCAGCGGGCAAATCAGGAAATATGAAAGGCCTCGAGTATTTCAATTGCTATTGACTGTTCCGGTTTCATTGATACTCAAACTGCCAATGGGGCACCAAAAGTTGTGTGGATGAACCATGCCCATGACCCCCATGACACTGAATATCCCGGCCCGGGGATTGAGGATGTTCTGGTTCGCAATGTCACCACTGACATCATGATCTGAGTGATGGCCATTATGTAAAAAATCGGCCGACTGGATGTGGTCACGGTGCCGATTGATGGGGCGATTACTCTTGGTTTGGGAGGAATGAAAAATCGTAAAGCGATTGCGTTCAAGCATTATCCTGCCGATGCACGCCAGAGGATGGGCAACGCCGGGCGACTTCATTACCATGTTGGGCGAAGATTTTGATCACAAATATCTTGAAACACGGGAAATTATCATCTCGCTCAATAATCTGCCTGACCGGCCGACTGTAATTGTACCGAGTGGCCTATGAATTTGATGCCAAACTGATAATCGCAGCGATAGTTAGGGTCAAAACCCAATTACCAGAGTGTATTTAGGCTTGTGCCCCCATCTAAAATCAATATCGCCGTTGCATTTTAACACCGGCAAGGCCATTGATGGAGTATGGAAAATCAATACGAACCGGCAACACTGGGCGATCTGGGCGAAGAAGGCGACCGGCTTATGGTATTTTGCCGCGATTGCAGGCATTTCAAATTACTGCATCCTTCCGTTGTGAACCTGCCCAAAACACGCTCAATTCCATCACTCGCCCACGTATTTAAGTGCACAAAATGTTCAAGCCGCAATACGGCGGCAGAACCGCGCTACGCGGCACAATTTATCAATTCATCACGCCCTGCTGGTGTGGGCTGGATTAAACCACCGGAGTGAATTCGGACAAATTTCTAATGAGACATTTTGGTAGGGTTACAGCCATTCATCTTTTGTGACACGGTTAAGCCTACTAAATATTAGAGTCTGTTCAAAAATACCGGTGGCCAAACTATATCAATTTGCGCTCATTCAATTGCAAATTGTTTGTCGACACTTACCCAGTTGGTGCCAAACTGGTCCTTCAATTTGGTAGTCAGCACATAATCACCGGCAGCAACGGGATCAAAATTATGGGTGCTGACACTAAAAAAATTCACGCACAGGAACCCGGGACCGCATATTCTGAGTAATAAAACCCTCACGCGCACCCAGAACTTTGGCGCTGGTGTCTTTGATCTGCATATCAGCTTTTAATCCCGCTTCAAAAAACTTGCCATCGCGAACGTATTTAAAACCAGCCAGTTCCATGTACAAAATCATGTCATCGCCAGACTTGAAGTTGTGATTGGCGCGAGGTTTATAAATACCATAGCCCTCAGGATTTTTCGCGACGGGCAAAACATCAATTAAATTGAATTCCAGCTTGTAGCGTTGGTGTGAGGAACACAAAAAATGCAAATGGGGCAGCAGTGATAATTCGAGACTTCATGAATTTAGCCTTTTCAATATATCGAATATGAAGTGCACCACCGATTAAATGATATGTCTTTTTTGCCCAATGATGCAAGAGGTGGCGTGCTGTTCATAATTATCCCAAATTGCCTCGGCAATTAACGATATTGAATAAATTCAATCTCACTTTATCTGCACCAATTGAACAAGAGCATGGGTTAGTGCCCCGGCAATTAGTGGTAAAAACATTGATACACCAAAACGTATTGCAGTCAGTTTCCAACCGTAAAAGCCAACTTCTATCGGGATTTTCATTATTGACAATGTTGCCAGTGATGTCAGGAATGTCATGATTACCGCAAGCCCTGCCCCTGCCTGATATAATACGGCAACCAGCGGCATGGCGAAGACACCGGCAATGGGGGTGAATATCCCGGCGACCCAGGCCAGAACAATACCACGCCAACCGGAAGCATCCGACAACCAGTTATTGACAAACTCTTGTGGAATAAGCGTTTGGGTAAAACCGGCAAGTAACACTGCAATGACCAGAACCGGCGCAAAATGCAGCAGTTGAGTTGTACTATTTGACCACGCCTGGGCAAAAAGTACCGGCCCCTGAAACCAGGTGTAAAGTACAATGGTAATCAATAATATCAGCAGAAACAGAATAGTCATTTTCATTTTGCTATAACCTTTTGTATTTTTGTAAAGACCATCAGCGCTCATCTTCATCGAGAAATTCAACATAGCCAGCCTCTCCATGGACGCGAATTTTCTGACCTGTCCTGATTTTGGTTGTTGCATCAACGACACTGACCACGGCGGGAATGCCATACTCGCGGGCAATCACTGAGCCGTGGGTCATTAACCCGCCGACCTCAGCCACCAGACCAGCGGCATTGACAAACAGCGGTGTCCAGCCTGGGTCTGTATGGGGTGCCACCAGAATTTCTCCCGGATGCAAAATATCAGTTGCGGGATCGATAATAACCTTGGCAATGCCCTCGACAATTCCAGCTGAAACCGGACTGCCAACCAATGAACCTGCTGGCGTATTAGCACTATCAAAACTGGCACTCAGTATCTCACCATCACCTACCATTACCCTGGGTGGAGTGAGCTTTTGACAAATTTCTAAATCCTGTCTTCGCTGCTGGACAAGTTTTGTGGAAATAGTGGTGTTGTTATTCAATAACTCCCGCAATTCGTAACTGGTCATAAACCAGACATCGCCTGCATCATCAATTTTGTTTTCCGACTGCAATTTCGCACCGGCATTCAGGATGACGGGTTTTGCAATATCCAGTAAACGGATAATCAGGAATTTGTGATGTTCTCTCAAAGGAAACAGTTCACCGATGACATAGAGCAGGCGCCTGACGACACGCCTGCGCAAAAAGCCGAATATGCCGCTGCCTGCTGATTTGACAATCTGTTCACAAGCGGCAGCATTTTGCTCTACCAACTGGCGATAATGGTCACGATGGGCACCACTCACCCCGGACTTCAGGATGCCGGCGACCATGGTCATCAATGAACTTCCATCTTCACGCCAGCGTGGACGGTGAAGGTCTATTTCGGAGGGACCACGCGCACCATATATGACGATGAAACGATTCCATTGCTGAATGAACTGCTTTCCACCAATTTGTGCGTGCGCCAGCTTAAGTTTGGTATTGAAATCTGTCTCCGGATTTAGCAGGCATTTTGTCAATCCTTCAGAAGCGCGGCCATAATCTGCCAGATCTCCCACCGCCAGATCCATCTGAGTTGTCACATTTCCCTTAAGCCCACGCATCAGTGCATCCAGCTCAGAAGAAGCAACGCGATCTTTCATAAGGATGGAGAGTAATTTGATCGCCAACATGCTGGCGATCAAATGAGCCCGCCAGGGTTCTATCGTATGAATGGTATCGCCTATGGCTTTGCAACAGATATTCAATTTTTCCCCAGGATCATCCACTGCGCCTGCCCTTGCCCGGATTTGATCCAGGTGACCATTCATATAATTGGCTATTTCAAGAGGATATTCATCGTATTTACGCCACCACAAACAGGCCAGAACCCGGCGTATGAGGGGTGCTAATACAGGAACAATTTTCAACAGGCTGATTTTTGACTTTTGTAACGATTTCAAATTGTCTTCCTGCCACCGGGCAACCATTTTTCCAGCCAGATGATCGGCTCTGTCGAGCAGTTTGGGAAATATTCTGCCAGCTATCGGGTGAGACAATATGTTGGATATCTCTGCAAACATTCGACCTCCTGCCGGCATCACATATCTGTTTTGCAGTGTTTTTTCATCACGCCCGATTGGCAGCAAAGAGATGAACAAAGAAATCGAAAGTGGTGACATCGCATCCGTCATCACCTGCAGATGATTGAGACTGACATAAATTTTCTGAGGCGCATTCTCTTGCCTGGGCACAGGATAGAGAGAAGTAATCGGCCTCGACTGGGTAATAAAGAATTCCCCGTTTACAAAAGCCCATTCGATGTCTTGCGGCTTGCCATAATGCTTCTCTATAGCGGTTGCCAGCTTGGCAAGCTTAATGATATCGACATCATCAAGTGTGCATTTTCCGCTTTCCTCAGGGCTAAGGTTGACTGTTTTGGTGCCCCCGCCTTCACTAGGCAGAATAGCCAGTTTCTTGTCGCCAATTTGCTTTTTTGATATCTCAAAATTTGATTTATCCACCTGATAAAGGTCTGCAGAAACCAATCCTGACACCAGAGCCTCGCCGATCCCAAAGCTGGCATCAATTGATACAATACTGCGTTTCCCTGATACCGGGTCTGCGGTAAACATAATTCCGGAAGCTTCCGGCAATATCATTTCCTGAATGACCACTGCCAGGCGTACATCTTCATGATCAAAATTATTTTGAACCCTGTACAAGATAGCCCGATCGGTGAACAGCGAGATAAAGCAATTCTTGACTGATTTCAGCAACTCGTGGCGGCCCATGATGTTAAGATAGGTATCCTGCTGACCTGCAAATGACGCCTGTGGAAGATCCTCAGCGGTGGCAGATGAACGCACAGCGTATGATTTGTTTTCACCAATTTTTCTCCACGCTGTTATAATTGGTTTTTCAAAATTTTCCGGCAGTGGCAACGAGCCAAGTAATTGCCTGACTTTTTCACCAACATTCCGTAATTCCACCAGGTTTTGCGCATCCAGATTTTCCAATAATTCAGACACTTGTTTTTGTTTTGGTTGAATAAAATCACTATAGGCAGCAGTGGTAATGCAAAACCCTGCAGGCACACCAAATCCAGCTTTGGTCAATTCGCCAAGATTGGCTCCCTTGCCTCCGACTTCACTAATACTGGATGCACTTAGTGACGTAAAAAACCGTATAATATCATGCATTTAAAATCTCCTGCCAGGTATAATTGACCGGCTTCCAGATTAATTTACAACACTCATTCAGTAACAATCACGCCATGCAGAAACAGTTTCAAAATTGTGGGGGTGTCTTCATCAATATTAAGAATTCGGTTCTGATGAATGGGAGCATAGACTGCATATTGCATCAGCAGGCCATTCAGACTGATCGCCATATCTTCGGCAGAAATATCGCGTCGCAAATGACCAGTGCTTTGCTGACGAGTAAAATATTTCACTAATTCCAGGAAATTTGTCGTCGTGCCCTGTCGTAAATGATTAAAATAGCGACGCTCCTCCTTTTGCCAGGAAAAGAGAATTTTGACCAAATCCTGATTTTCATCCAAAAATCGCAATGCAACTTCAATTAGTTTCTTCAGGTTTTCTTTCAGATCACCATCTTGTCTGTGCAGGACCGATTTGAACGCCAGTTTTGGATTTAGCTGGGCTATGAAATGCTGAAACAGATTATCCTTGTCCTTGAAATGACGGTATAATGTCGCTACGCCAAGATTTGCCTGTCTGGCAATTTGCTCCATTGTCGTGTTAATAAATCCGTTTTGTGTAACGATCACCCTGGTTGCGTCAAGTATCTGCCTTTCGATACCGGGAACCGATTCAAAATCAATCAAACCTTCTTTTGCCAGTTCTTTTAACAGTGCCTCCTTGCTCCCGATGCGGCGATATAATGTTGCGCGCGATACCCCGGTGCCTGCTTGAAGCTGTTCAATGGTAAAATCAGGTCCTTCTTGGTTAAATAATTTGACCGCAGCCTGTTTGATGTCTGAAGACATGACTAATTTCCTGACATGATACGAGTAATAGATATATCTATCATATCATCTCATGTCAATGCGGATTAAGTTGATGAAATGGATAGACTGGTACAATAATTATTTGTTTGACATCCGCTTTTGACATGAAAACGACCTAGTTTTGAGATTTTACATTGTCTTTTTGAGAAACTGATATGAAAATGCACTTTTCTGTATTCTTTTTGCTGCCAGTATTGATTTTGGCTGGCTGTAATTCTGCCGTTAACCTTCAGACGGACCAGGAATCGGATAGTTTCAAACTTTCCAACACTGCGCTTGACAGAAGCCAGTTCAACAATCGCAAGATTGCCGAAACACACAAACTCCGTATCAAAACAACGACAGTTAAACTGAAGTTGCGGCATCAAAGGGATTTGGAGAAGTGTATTTCCCTGCAATGCAATATATTAGAATCAAGTTTAGTTTCCAAAAAAAGGGGAAGCATTAAGGCCGTAATTTCTCCAGAAAATTTGAAAATTTACCTCGAATTCTTAGAGGAAGGTCAGGGTGAACTGAGTAGCCATCAGGTTTTGGCTGAGGACAAGACCTTCGAATATATTGACGTCAATGCGCGCTTAACAAATCTTGAATCGCTTAGGAATCGATTGAAAACCCTTTTAGAGAGCCACGATGTCACCGATGTTGAAAATATCCTGAAGATTGAAAAAGAACTGCGTAATGTTCAAGAAAAACTCGATAGTTCAAAAGGAAAAATGAACCATCTGCTTAGTGTGACAAACAATTCAACAATACACATTCGCTATCGGGTTCCCAATCACGCCATTGATATTGAACAACCCTATGAAAACCTGGGAAACAGTTTTAAAGCCGCTAGGAGCGCCTTTATTTACAGCGTTTCATCAGTAATTGAATTTGTCGGTGGTGCCCTTCCATGGATTCCAATCTTCTTTGCTGGCTTGTGGCTAACCATAAACATGTTCCGCATAATTTTTGGCAAAATCATTTTGAAGCGCTTGATCTTCTGGAAAAAAGATCGGCCAGCAAATCTCTCAAAGATAGATTAATGCCTGTTGACATCAATGCTTGGTATATTTTGGGGTAGTTGTTTAAATGCCAGTGCGCAAGCACCCAATATGATTAATCACCAGCGGACAAAGCCAGAGCAGTAGTGGGTCAATACGATTGATCATGTGATCTGAATCTTGACTGAGGACATTGGCCAGCACTTGAAATTGATCGAAGTTTTCCGATTTGCTGCCGAAACCGATGCGGGTAGCCCCCAAGTAAATGATGCTGAAACTTCTCAACAAACAAAGCCTGTGATTTAACTTTCTTTGCCCGGAGCGCATCCCTGCCCTCAAGTTCGACAGCCAGATATTCTCAGCGGGACTGATCCAGCAGCCTTTTGCATTCCAGCAAATCATACAATGTGGACTGCAACTGTTTTTTATCATCGGAAGACAGATCTAGACTGTCGGGGCTTGTTGCGCTGGCAATGTCTCTGCTAGAAAATTTGCCAAACAGACCCTTGTTTTTGACCGGTTTGGCATTGCTCTGTATAACTTCATTTACCGATACAGCGACTTTTCCATCACCAGATTCTGCAGTATCGCGGGCGGATGGTTTTTGTGCTGACTGGGAGCTGTGAAAAACAGCCAAGTCCTCACCTTTTCCTGCAGCAATGACATATTTATTGCCATTATCCTTCAAAATTCGCTGAACACCCTTTATTGTATAGCCTTTTTCATACAATAGAAATTGTATGCCACCCAACAAATCAATATCCTCAGGGCGATAATATCGCCTGCCACCACCGCGTTTCATCGGTTTGATTTGCGAAAATCGAGTTTCCCAAAAACGCAACACATGTTGTGGCAATGCCAAATCATCTGCTACTTCGCTGATTGTACGAAATGCATCCGGGCTTTTTGTCACCTGAATAATCTCCTTGCTTTTATTCCAGTATCAAGGCTGGCGGTATGTGACAACCGAGATGCCATCAAACTGCAATAAGCGTTCTGATTTGTTGGTCGAAGCCAAAGCAATTCCAATATACCGGTTGAATCGCATTTTTAAATGATAATCAACTCTGTGGCTTATTGCCTTCCAACACGGCATTTTTCAAAAGATTTGATGGCTTGAATACCATAACCGTGCGAGGCGATATGGGCACCTCTTCACCTGTTTTTGGATTTCGACCGATCCGTTCGGTTTTTTCACGAATCAAAAAGGATCCAAATGACGACAGTTTAACTGAATCACCGCTGGCAACAGTATCACAGACAGTGTCAATTACCATTTCTACCAATTCAGCAGATTCTGTTCTCGATAATCCAACTTTCTGATATACTGCCTCACAAAGATCAACGCGAGTTAGTGTTTTTCCCCCCATAATATCCTACCATGGTTAGTTAGAGTTCCCTAAAAACTGTCCCGTTCAATATTTTAACCCAGCAGGTGAGTGGCTACATTTCTACCCGCTTTTGTCAAACTATTCGTTTTTGTCGATCAAACGTAACAGTTGTCCTACATCAGTTATAACGACCCACCCAAGAAAATCCAGATAATTATTTGATTTCATTCTAAGTTCTTTTGCGAATATCTAGACTCCAGGAGTCTGTTCAAGAATACACAAAGTGGTTTGGCGAATCCCATTTTGAGAGATTATTGGAACAAATGAGGTGCTCCAGGTGGGTTGCCTTTTACCAAAAAACAACAGAATATGGCCCGCCCTTCAGGTTTTGCAAATGGGAGATTTGCATGATTTTCCCGCTAGTGGCGAATGTTATATTTGTCAGGGACACTACCCTGAACTGCTAAAATACCCCTGACATTAAACAATCAATTCAAAATCAAACCCGTTGTGTATCCGTGAAAAGGCTCCAACTACCAGCGAAGCAACACTGAACCCCAGGTAAATCCACCCCCCATCGCTTCCAGCATGACAAGATCGCCAGCCTTAATACGTCCATCGTTCACTGCTTCACATAATGCCAGAGGAATTGAAGCTGCGGATGTATTGCCGTGGTGATCAACGGTAATGACAACCTTTTCCGGCGCAATTTTTAATTTCTTTGCTGAAGCATCGATGATACGCTTGTTAGCTTGATGGGGGACAAACCAATCTAACTCATCTGAAGTATAACCCGTTGCTTTGTAGGCATCCTCTATCACATCGGTAATCATGCCGACAGCATGGCGAAACACTTCTTTGCCGGCCATACGCAGATGACCAACAGAGCCCGTTGTTGAAGGTCCGCCATCAACAAACAGTTTTTCCCTGTGTGCGCCATCAGAGCGCAAATGACTTGTCAAAATTCCCCGATCACTCGGTTTGCCATCCTGCTCGCAAGCTTCCAGCACTACCGCACCTGCCCCATCTCCAAACAACACGCATGTTGTTCGATCGGTCCAGTCGAGGATACGCGAAAATGTCTCAGCACCTATGACTAATATTCGTTTGGAAAATCCAGTTCGGATGTATTGATCAGCGGTGGTCAATGCAAAAACGAATCCGGAGCATACAGCCTGACTGTCGAAGGCTGCGCCGTGTTTCATGCCAAGGCGATGCTGAATCTCGACGGAAGTTGCAGGAAAAGTATTGTTGGGAGTGGAAGTGGCCAAAATAATCAGATCAATATCCTCAATACCCACTCCAGCATTGTCCAGGGCATTACGAGCAGCCTTTTCTCCCAGATCTGCAGTGGTTTCACCTTCTGCCGCGATATGGCGCTGACGAATACCGGTGCGCTGGACAATCCATTCGTCAGATGTGTCGACAATGCCTTCCAACTCGGCATTGGTCATAATCTTTTCTGGTGCATAGGCGCCACAGCCAGTGATTACTGATCTTATCATGATTTATTCTTGTTCTTTTCGTGTACTAAAATGTTCCAGATCACGTGTAATTTTTTCCAGCAAACCATTTGCTGCCATGTCATGTCCCATTTCCACAGCAGCAGCAAAGCCTTCATTATCAGTACCACCATGGCTTTTAATTACAACGCCATTCAGGCCTAATAATACTGCTCCATTGGAATTGCGCGGGTCAAGCTTGCTACGCAGAAAATCAAACGCCCCACTTGCAAATATGTAACCAATTTTTGCCATCAAAGTGCGGTGCATCGCTACGCTCAACTGCCGGGTTATCTGTTTTGCTGTACCTTCTGCGGTTTTCAAGGCAATATTTCCTGAAAAACCTTCAGTGACGACAACATCAACTGTTCCAGCACCAATATCATTACCTTCAACGAATCCATGATAATGCATCGAATCAAGGCGTGCGTCGCGCAACATTTGCCCGGCAACCCTGACATCTTCCAAACCCTTTAGTTCCTCAACGCCGATATTCAGCAGGCCCACTGTCGGTTTGGAATTTTCACTGAGTGCACGCACCATGGCGGACCCCATCACCGCGTATTCAACCAACTGTCCCGCGGTGGCACCAATATTTGCACCGACATCCAGAACAACACTTTCGCCTTTGAGAGTCGGCCAGATCGCGGACATCGCCGGTCTGTCAATTCCGGGCAAAGTGCGTAGACAAAATTTTGACATCGCCATCAGCGCGCCGGTATTGCCAGCAGATATGCAAGCACTGGCCTGGCCATGTTTTACGGCTTCAACAGCTTTCCACATTCCGGATTTCCATCTACCGCGCCGCAGAGCCTTTGATGGTTTATCATCCATCGCTATCGACACTTCACAATTATGAAATTCGCTAACCGCTTGCAATTTTGGAAATTGTGCCAGAACCGGCAATACCCTGTCTTCCTCGCCATGAATCACAAAGCGTAAGTGCGGTTTTCTGGTCAACGCAATATCAGCACCCGCAAGCGCAATCTGCGGACCAAAATCCCCGCCCATCGCATCAAGTGATATGATCATACGGGTAAACCCGAGTTATTCTCAAACATTCTCGCCCTAAACATATCTAAAAACCTGATCACAAAAAGGCAATTGCCTTACCGGGTCAAATTGCATTTTCCTGATCAGAGTCAGAATCGTCCAACTTCCATCATCACCAGTTTTACAAATTTTGCCACAAATTTTTTAAAAGGGCAGCCTTTTTTACTTTTTCAAGGATCGAAGTTCGGCAAAGGGAGAAATTTTTTCATCATCAGTGGGTTCATGTCCTGTATTCTGTTTGAAAATCGCGTTATCAGCACGCGCGAAATAATCAATTTCCAGGATAAGATATTCCATAACGATTGCCCAGGCGTCGAGTGTTTCTCCATCAAAAATATCGGGAATATCTTCACTATCAAAGTCAATAACCATTTCGCCTTCGTCATTCAATCGCGGTTTTACCAACCTGGATTGTGGCGGCGCGAATTTTGCCTTGAACACTGGGTGCAGATGCTGTTCGACACTGTTTAATGTCACCGGACACTGTGAATACAAAACTGAATTAATTTCTCCATCCACCTGCACCCCATCTCTTGTCCAGGGTTTAAATGTCAAACTTGCTTCCAGGGACACAACACTTTCAACGCCTAGACGTTTAACGAGCGCTGCAGACTCTTTTGCGCCGATTTCACGGTCCTCTATAGACAACTTGACTGTATTTCCAAGTTTGGGAAGCCGATTCACATTAATCGGGATTTTAGGGAGACTTGAATCATCAGAATTTTGATCAGCCATTTTCAGCTTTCTACAGATGTAACAGATATTGTCGGCCAGTTCAGATCGCCCAGCAATATGCCTTGAATTGATTGCAGAGCCAGGTAATCTACTGTCTGGAACATATAGGCTTCCAGCAAGGTGACACAACGTCGCTTTTCATGTTCGCTTGAAGTTTCGAAATATCGTAACCCAATCACCTCTTTGAGAATACCCGGTTTACCTGTTTTCAATGCACCATCGAACTCCTCAATCAATGCATAATAACTTCGGGCAAGACGCCTTTTTCTCTTGTGCACGCTCGTATCTGCAAAACCCAAATCTCGCAATCCACGCTCCAAATCATTGATAAACAGATCAAATATATCCTGAGAAAGTCTGCTTGCCACTAATTTGTCACTCGATTCTACATATTTCAAACGGTGATTAACCAAAAAAACATGCAACGCCAGCATGTCATAACGTCCCATCACCGTATCAGATATACCAAAATCAACAAAAAAACTGGAATTTCGGGCCTGTGTCACAACAGTGCCATAAATTCGATGTGGGACAATGTTATTCTTTTTTTTGCCAAATAGCCGTCGAATTGTGGAAAGTAGCATGGCAATGAGGCTTTCACATTAATGGTGCTTTGATTCAGTTAATCTGGATGATATACTTACGCAATACTCCCGCATATTGTTTTCGACGGGATGAACTGAGAGAAATTCAAAATGAATGTCCTGGACATTACAAAACTAAAACGAACAGGCCAAATTGCCTTATTTAGTGTTATTGGCCTGACCCTGTTTCTGCCATTGGCTGCGTGTACAAATCAACAAGTATTTAATCACGGTGCCATTGTCAACGCAGATCAAATTGCCCTTGTTCCGGTGGGATCAAGCCGAGATCAGGTATTGCTTTCACTGGGCACACCTTCGACAACGGGTACACACGATACTGAAATTTTTTATTATATTTCCCAGCGCAAAACAAAAAATTATTCTTTTCAAAAAGGCAAAGTCACTGAGCAAAGGATATTTGCTGTCTATTTTGACGAAGAAAGTCAGGTCGCGCGACTGGCAAATTATGGTCTTCAGGACGGCAAAGTATTCGACTTCATTACACGCACCACGCCGACGGGCGGCAAGGATGCCACATTTCTGGGCCAATTGCTGACGGTGGGAGCCAAACCCAACCCGTTTTGATGTCATGACCAATGAAACGCTGAGAGTTGATTTTCCGATAACACGGACCAAATTCAAAAAAAAACTGAAGTAAAAAAAGTCAGTCAGGTCGCCACATGACCAAAGGCCGATACACCCGATTCGACCATAGCCGGGTGCTGGTGGGCGGTAACCCAATGCGCTGTGTTGTCTTGCTGTATTGTCAAGCTGTTGCCACAAAATTATTTTGCAGATGATGGATCAGTTGGCCGTTCAGGATTGAATTTGCTCATTAAGGAAAAGAAACTTGGCTCTAGAGTTGAAAGGGTTTTCCCTGTAACGTGGTTCCAATCGCGCATCAGGTAGATATTGTTGCTATCGACTACATCAAAGTCGTCACTTACTGAATAAATCACCTCCAATGGATCCCAAATTGCTATTTGTGGAATACTCCTTTTCAGTTCGGAAAATGCATATTCCTGCCGCCAGCGTGTATGTAGATCTTGATGCTTGGTAATCTTGCAAACACTATTTCCCGTTATCTTTATCTGTAATGCACAAGTCTCAGAAGTCGTGATCGATTTCATAAGTGGTGTATCAAGCAGGAGTACGGTATGTACCCCTTTTTTTGTCAATGCGCTCAGAATTACTGACAAGTTAGCAATAAAGTTCTTTGTCCCACTATTTGGTTTGACAGCAATATGCAGAGGGAGGTGTTTGTCTCTAGATGAATTTAATCGCCCCCTATGAAAAGAAATGGCCAGTATGTCGCCCGCTTGGGCATCGTCAATTACATATTGAAAATCTGGGGGAATTTTTCCTAAATTACCGATTAGGGACCTTATTCCAAACTCCCCGCTTTGAAAGTTTACAAACCGCATACTTCTGTTGGTCGATTTCGCAAACTTCTCCGCCAGCGGGAAAAGGTGTTGTGCATGAGAATCACCCAATAGGAAAAATTTTTTGCTATTGGCACCCTGCCTTCTATTGCCCAGACACCTTTCAAGTGCTTTAGAATATTTGGGAGACCTTCCAGCGACAAAGCAATTATTTGGTGGTATTGCAGTAACAAGAGGCACTTCAAAAAAATGCGCCAGAATATTGTTGAAACCTTTTGGTAAACGACTGCTCGCGTTGAACAACAAAGCAAATATTGCCAGACTGGAAATCAACAGTATTAGGAATATTGTTGGGAGCTTCATTTCATCAT
>JAAENI010000341.1 GCA_024224595.1 Hyphomicrobiales bacterium | reverse complement strand
TCGAATACTCAATGGTGCCGCTCAACTGGAACACTTTGTCAATTATCTTTCCATTTGCAATCGTCTTATGTGGTGTTGGGCTGATTGAATCGTTAATGACGCTGACTCTTGTTGACGAAATTACGGAAACACGCGGCAAGGGAAACCGTGAATGCATTGGGCAGGGCGCAGCAAATCTTGTCTGCGGCTTATTCGGAGGAATGGGAGGCTGCGCCATGATTGGACAATCCTTAATCAACGTCAATTCTGGTGGCCGTGGACGGCTTTCAGGAATAACAGCAGCCGTCTGCCTGTTGCTCTTTGTGTTATTTCTAGCACCGCTCATCGAACAAATTCCAATGGCAGCTCTTGTTGGAGTGATGTTTATGGTGGTCATAGGAACATTTGAATGGGCATCCCTCAAGATGTTTCATCGGATGCCGGCAAGTGACATGATGGTCATGGTCCTGGTTGCAGGCTACACCGTATTCATGCATGACTTAGCGACTGCTGTCATTCTAGGTGTTATTGTTTCTGCACTGGTCTTCGCCTGGCAGCATGCAACACATATGGGAGCTGATATAAAATTTAACGAATTTGGTAGCAAAATTTATCAGTTTCACGGCCCACTTTTTTTTGCATCTGTCTCATCTTTTAAAGAAATGCTCGACCCAGCTGCTGATCCTGATGATGTCGTGTTAGATTTTTATTATTCACGAGTCTATGACCAGTCCGGGCTCGAAGCAATTCATTCAATGGCTGGAAAATATGAAACTCTCGGTAAACGGCTTCACATTACGCACCTTAGTCCAGAATGTCGATCACTTCTTGCTAAAGCCGGCGACTTGGTTGAGATAAATATTTCTGAGGACCCACAATATCACGTTGCAACTGATCGATTGGCATAAGTAGGGCACTCACAGGCTGGTGAAACCAGCATATCGCATATCACGCTGGTTGTATAAAACAACCAAGAACACAACCCAGATT
>JAAENI010000340.1 GCA_024224595.1 Hyphomicrobiales bacterium | reverse complement strand
TGTTCAACAACATCAGGCGGCCCCTTTTGCAGCAAATATTTCAAACATTTGTCACTTCGACCAACGTATCCTCCATCTGGAAAGTAATCTCCGAAACCACCAGGCTCTCGCATTCCCCAAACCATTTTCTTCTCCTCAAATTTTTGCCCGGCCAGTGCTGGTAATTTCATAACCACTCCGGGTGCGATCGCACCAGCAAATGTTCTTCTGTCTATTGTTTCCATAAACTCCCCTATGGCTACCCGATTGCATGACCCGGCCCATTTGCACCGCTGCTTTTTGGGTAGAAGGGGCTGCAGAATAATTGTATTTCCCATTCACACTCCAGTCGGGCAGGTATTCGTCGAATACTTCCTCGAATTTTATAGCAATCTGATTTGGCACAATATCATGACCCTGAAAGCCCCATGAAAACAAAGACATAATCAGACCTCCATGACTTTGTGATGGCGGAAAATCTTCAATCCTGCTTCAGCAATCGCAGCCTGAAGAGCACCGGAAATGAAAACGTTTGGACGACGCATTCTCGTATCCCGCCACAAATGCGCAGAGCCTATCGTTTCTTTCGACAGTTGGAGTTTAGCGATTCCCTTTTTTGTGTCATCCTTGGTAAAAAACACACGCTCCGTAGATTGGGGACCAAGCGTTTCATCGGTTGGAATATAAGCCTCAATGAATTGGCGGATGACTATGATGTAATATTGAACAGGGTATTCAATACCTTTGGGCATGGTGATTTTCAAAGGAAAAAATTGGTGCACATCTGGCTCGAACTGCTTGATAATATCCTTGAGAGCTTCATCAACAGCTAACAGCTGGTTATTGACATGAATCGTGGAAGCTAAGTTCACACAGCTTTTTTCTGTTTGATACTCAGGCGGACTTTCCTGCCAAACAACAGGCCCATAATCCTTATGGAATTTCTTACTAATCTTGGACATAAAAACCACAGAGCCATCGCAAACCCGGGCCTTTTCTTTCTCGGGCATTCCGTTATGTACATAGGTTTCCACCTGTTCATCCCAACCTAAATCATCGCCTTTCGGCCAATAATCGCCATACCCTTCCGGATCTTTCAACGCCCATGCCATCCTTAATCTCCCCAAGTTTCTATGTCGCGATTACGCAGCCAGTTTAAATACACTTGATTACATTTCCCCATATGCCGTATCACCTTTTTCCGAAAGCGCCACAAGAACAATACTTGTGAAACAGGCCATGATATTCCTACTCAATGCTCCTGATGGCCTGCCAAAGTAATCCACCAGTTCATTTCGCCAATTCCCCTCGCACCTTCGCGCAACACTGCCACGTGACTACAACACCAGCCACCATATCCCGCAACAAAACGCAACCAGCCAACACGCTGATCAAACCATTCCCAATTTTGTGTAAATTCCTCGTTCAAACAAATTATACGCCCGTGAAACAATTTCTTCTGTACCGTTATTCCTGAGCCTGGCAGGACAGCAGCAATCGCATTGTAATTTTGAAATAAAATCTTGATAATTGCATTCAATTATTCATATGAAAGAATTTATTATCTGTTATACTTGCCTGCGAAAGACGGCTCAAGGGAGAAGGGAGAGATGAAGATGATAATAGCCAGACGCAAGGTGCTTGGCAGTATCGGGTTGGGCGCAGTTGTTGGCAGCTCTTCGATTATTGGCAGCGCTACGCCTTCCCATGCGAGTGCTGCTGATGATTTGATTGCCGCGTTTACCGGTGGAGCCAAGCCTGGTTCTGGCAAGATCAGCCTTGGCGCGCCACAGATTGCCGAGAACGGCAATACGGTGCCAATCAAGGTATCGGTTGAAAGTGCGATGAGTGAAGCTGATCATGTGGCCGAGGTGCTGATAGTGGCGACCGGCAATCCTGCCCCTGGGGTAGTGACGTTCAAGTTCACGGCGATGAGCGGCAAGGCTGCGGCCTCGACGCGTATCCGTCTGGCCAAGACCCAGGAACTGATAGCGATTGCCAGGATGAGTGATGGTTCGCTGTATCAGGATGCCAAGACGGTGAAGGTGACGATTGGCGGTTGTGGCGGCTAAAGCGTGTCGCGCGACAAGAACACTCAAGCAGATAATGGAGACAAGTTGAAATGGCCAAACCACGCGTTAAAGTACCCAAGAAGGCAGCTGCTGGTGAAGTGATCACCATCAAGACGCTGATCAGCCACAAGATGGATTCGGGCCGTCCCAAGGACAAGACGAGCGGCGAGTTGATCCCTCGCAAGATC
>JAAENI010000339.1 GCA_024224595.1 Hyphomicrobiales bacterium | reverse complement strand
TAGACCAGGTCGGCCTGGTATAGCTTTTCGATTTTCTTTTCCACGGCTTTTTGGGCGACATTCAATTTTGCGGCAATTTCTTTGATTTCCACTGGCCGATTGTTATACTTGGTAAAATAATAGATGATTTTTTTACCAAGGGCATCATCTTCATCAGCATTGACAATATTGCGATGGTCTTCGAAATGGGTCTGCCAGAATCCGTAAATCTTTCCCTGCTCGATTTCGTATTGAATGATCCTGTCAATTGAATCTTTATTGTCAAATTTTTTACTGTCACATTTCGACATCACCAGGCAATACAGATAATAGGGATGACCACCTGTCTGGGCGCTGGCATACAGGGCATTTTCCGGACTTATTGGTGGAGATGGCTGGTGGGAATTGGCCGGAGAATAAATATCGAGCAGGCTGCTGAGCAGGGCTGCACCATCCGGGATGGAAAATGGTTTTAAATATGTAAAATCGAACCGTCCGCCCAGCGCTCCACCCATCACGGTTTTGAATACAAGTGTCACCGCCGATCCGGATACAAGCATGGGGGCTTTGCGGCTCTGAGCCTGTCGGCCATAAGTGGCGGTCAGATTGGTACCTTCTATGTGGGGTTTGTCGAGGCGTTCTTCCTTGATACGTTTCAATTCGCTTTCATCCACATTATGGATATAGAACCTCATATCCTGAAATTCGTCGATGATGACCGCTACCCTGGTTCCGGAATGTGAAGCCAATTGTTCAGGAATCATGATGAAACCATCCCACTGGTTCCTGTTGTCGTTATAACGTGTGTCATTGTAACGTTCGAGAAAAGCCTCGATAGATTCTTTGGCCAGACCGACTGCCTTATGGCTTGATGGATATTCCAGCAACTGTTCCAATTTTATGATGGAATTCTTGTATAGCAAAGGATCCTGATGACAATATGCAATATACTGCCTGTAAAAAGTGGTTGCATATTCCAAAAGGAATTCCCGCAATGTCAGATCTTCACGTCTCACCCGGAAATAAAACGGGGCAACCCGGTATTCCGGTTTGAAGAACACTGTGTTCACCAGCCTGTCCAGTAGAACCGTCTTTCCCATTCGTCGCGGCGCGATAAGAGCCGTACTCGGCGAGGCCATGCGCTGGATGTTTTTC
>JAAENI010000338.1 GCA_024224595.1 Hyphomicrobiales bacterium | reverse complement strand
TCGGATTTGAGCCGCATTGTTGATTTTATTATCGATCCGAGCATGAATTGAATGAAACAAGGCGATCTGTCGATGACTATTGCCATGCGAGAATAATCACAATGACGAACGAGACCGGCGGATTTTGGCGTCTGATGACGGCATGCTCCTCCTTTGCGGGGATTTTCACGGTAAACCATTAACAGGAGGCAAATAATGAGCAGTAGAATATTACCAGAATTTGAGTTATTCATGCCGGAAAGTATTGAGGAAGCTGTTGAACATGTTGGCAAGTTTGGCAACAAAGCCGCGCTCATGGCCGGTGGGACCGACTTGATGGTTCGTATGAAATCAGGCCTTTCACCGGAGTATGTTGTCAGTCTTTCAAAAGTGCCGGGACTTGACCATATCAACTACGACGAAAACAAGGGATTGACTATTGGGGCGATGGCAACACTAAACCAGGTGATTGGCTCACAAGACGTTGAAACAAAATATCCCGCGCTTTATCAATCCGCCTGTGAAAACGGAACGCAACAAACACGTTCTGTAGCCACCGTTATCGGAAATCTGCTGAATGCATCTCCCGCCGGAGATTGCTCCTGTGCCATCCTTGCCTTGGGTGGACATGTGGTTTTTAAGGGGCCAAATGGTGATCGACAGGTTGATATCGATGATTTCTGGATCGGTTATCGTGAAACCGCCAG
>JAAENI010000337.1 GCA_024224595.1 Hyphomicrobiales bacterium | reverse complement strand
TACCTGATCCATTAACTCCAGCAGCTAAATAATTTAGCAATGGCATAATCAACTGTAGTAAAATAGGTTGACGCTGAGAGAGCGGACATATTATTAAGCAATATTATAGCCGTCTGAATAACCAGGGGGAAATAGGAACAAATGATAAGTACAGAGTTCTTGTTAACATCATTGGTGGTAGTCTTAATCCCTGGAACAGGTGTGATATACACGGTTTCAAATGGCCTTTTCATTGGCTGGCGCGCCAGTATTGCAGCTGCTTGTGGTTGTACGGCGGGTATTTTGCCACATTTGGCGGCAAGCATCCTTGGCTTATCAGCAATACTCCATATGAGTGCCATTGCCTTCCAGGTTATCAAGTTTATCGGAGTGTTATATTTGTTTTATCTGGCCTGGTCCATGTGGCGCGAAACCGGTTCAATGCAATTTGATTCATCATCATCACAAAGAGGTTTGTTGCGCATCGCCATTAGGGGCTTTCTGATAAATATTCTTAATCCCAAGCTATCGATATTTTTTCTGGCATTCCTGCCACTTTTTGTCGCTCCTGAAGCTTCATCACCACTGTTTCAGATGTTGATTCTAAGCAGTATATTTATGGGTCTGACATTGTTCGTTTTCATCATATATGGCTTGTCAGCAAATGGAGTTCGCAGGTATGTCCAAAAGTCACCCCAAATCATTGTCTGGCTACAGCGTTCATTTGCTGTGATCTTTGCTGCTCTTGGTGCAAAGTTGGCAGCAACAGAGCAATAATTCGGGGGAAAATCCCGGAAGAAGCTTCTCCAATAGTTTTGAATGTTTTGGCAGAGCACGCAAGGTCGCGGCGCCGTCGGTTATCATGAAACCGTTCGGCAGGGGGAAAAAGATGAGCAAGGTATTTCATATAACGAGCGGCGACATTGTAGGTGGACATTTGACAAAGGCCGGTCTCCCAGGGGAAGTATTTGTCTGGCATGACATCCTCTATGATGGCCCCAGGCAGCCAGGTTGGCCGAGTGACAATACTCTCAGCGCTCGTGCGCTGTTTCTGGAGGAGTTCACTGCGGGCGGTTTGGACAGAGACCACATTCTGAACACATTGCATACTCAATATCAAAAACTTGCGGAAGCAGCATCTCATGGGCATATCGTTCTGTGGTTTGATGCGTGTCTTTTTTGTCAGTCAATGCTCGCCCATATTCTCACCTGCTTGTCCTTCAAAGGAGTTCGGAAAATAGAACTCCTCTGTGTCGCTGCATTCCCTGGCATTGAACCATTTCACGGACTTGGACAATTGCAACCGGAACAACTTGGATCCCTGTATAATAACCGATGTCCCGTCACAGACGAGCAATTCAAGTTCGCAGCCCTTGTGGACAAGGCATTCGCAACCCAGGATACCGTTTTGCTCTCCGAACTGTTAGAAACGACCGAGCCACCTTTGCCCTGGGTTCCAGCAGCGGTAACGCGGTGGCTACAAGAACAGCCAGATGTGACAACTGGCTTGGGGCGACTAGAACGCCTTGCCCTTGCAGCGATTCATGCTGGTTGCGAAACACCGGGAAAGATTTTTGAGTCAGTGGCCGCAGCAGATATGCCACCGCAATTTTGGGGAGATACAACATTGTGGGTCAAACTCAATGGGCTTGCTGACCGCGTACCTCCGCTCCTGCGGATTGAGGGGCCTACGGACAGGTTGCCTCAATGGGAAAGTCAGTTTTCGCTCAAGGAATTCAAAATCAAAGCGTTGCCGAACAAGGCTAATTCAGCCGATGCAAAAAGCCACGCTGCTGATTAGCAGCGTTATCAATAGGTCCAAAGCGCAAACAATGAAGGAAATTTATTAGTGCAGAATAAAGCTATTCTTGTAGGCAATTCAGACGGTATAGGTTTAGCGGTAACGAAAAGACTACTGACTAGTCATTGGGATATAATCGGTATTTCTAGAAGCGAATCACCAATCAAGAATAAAGATTATCGTCACCATGTTGCGGATGTCAGACATTCTAAATACCCAGAGTTGCTCAACGAACTATTGGTTGAAGGCCCTTTTGATTTATGTATCTATTTTGTGCCTCCTCCGCAGAATCTGTGGGTAGACGACAGTAAAAATTAGAGCATTGCTTCCCCCTGTGGGATTAGGATGGTTTTGCGAGAAACAATCCATTCCAAAAAAGAAAAGCAATGCTGATCAAGACTCTACTGAACAAAGT
>JAAENI010000336.1 GCA_024224595.1 Hyphomicrobiales bacterium | reverse complement strand
CTGCCAGATTACGTTATCGCTTTTTCTTAAAGCTTCAACTATCAACTTGGCCACGGGCACGCGGCGCAAATTTCTGATCGCGGTTTTCTCCGCTGCAATTAAGTCCCGGCTCGACCGATCCAAGCGACCCGTCAACTCTTCGAAAGACAAGCCAGGCGTATCGCCATTGCCATTGTGCAGAATCAAAACCTGCCGCAAATCAACATCAAGGGTGTCTAATGCCCGGGAAATCAATTGCCCGGGCGTCTGATTGTCGATTGTACGGTTCATCATAATATTGAATTGGAATAATGGATAGAGATTCAGAGACGTTTATTGTTTGCGAAACTTGTTGATTGTACTTCGAATATTTGCCTCGGTCCATTTTCTGCCGGTTATGGTTCTGTACCCCTGTGCTTCCAGGGCGTCAAGAATTCCGCTAATCTGAACGCCTTTCTGGTACAGTGCTTCCATTTGCTTGACGGCGTCTTGATATTGCTTTTGATATTGGGGCTTTAATGCTTCATAGGCCTTAG
>JAAENI010000335.1 GCA_024224595.1 Hyphomicrobiales bacterium | reverse complement strand
AGTTCAAGTGCCATTTACCGTGATTGGGGAACTAAATTTGCGGGTGGACTAAAAAAGCCAGAAATTTGGTGGGTTGACTTGAAATATGTCCCATTTGCGGTGTTTGTCGGTTGAATGGATGAGCTGGAACATTTACTCATTTGTTGTCACAGCTGATCAATGCCAGAATAAACCCAATGGACCTCCATACACATCACCATCATCACCACGCATCCCCGGACTATAACCGGGCATTTGCAGTTGGTGTGGGACTCAATATCACTTTTGTTGTGATAGAGGTTTTTTACGGAGTAATGGCCGACTCGCTGGCCCTGATTACCGATGCCGGTCACAACCTGAGTGATGTAATGGGATTGTTGCTGGCGTGGGGCGCAACTTACCTGGCTGGCAAACGGCCATCACTCAGACGGACTTACGGTTACTCAAGGGCGACTATTCTGGCCTCCATGTTCAGCGGCTTGCTTTTACTCGCTGCTGTAGTGCTTATCAGCTGGGAAGCTATCAACCGGTTTTTCGAGCCTGTTGAACCTGGTGGCCAAACCATCATGATCGTGGCGGGAATTGGAGTTTTGATCAATTCAATCACCGCCTGGTTCTTTGTGTCCGGAAAAGACCACGACCTGAACATTCGTGGCGCATATTTGCACATGGCTGCAGATGCACTGGTTTCGCTGGGTGTGGTGGTGTCAGGTTTTGTTATCTGGAAATTTGGTCTGAACTGGTTTGACCCTTTGAGCAGCCTGATCATTGCAGCTGTGATTTT
>JAAENI010000334.1 GCA_024224595.1 Hyphomicrobiales bacterium | reverse complement strand
TTATATTGATAGCTGCGGCATAGCGAGCGATGGCGGTTGTAATATGCGCATTGGCATGGCCCAATTGCTGCACATTGTTGTAGGCATCCAGGTAAGCCGTACCATCAGCGGTGTAGAGCCAAGGGCCTTGGCTCCGAGTGAAATTTAGCGGTTTTTCATAGAAATACCAAACATCACCCATACTGGCCTTACGCCTGGACAATAGCTCATTGGTGCGATCAGGAAACACTTCATCCATTTCACTGCGAACCGTATACACAGGAAATCGGCAGGCTTTGCGTAATTGTTCAATGGCTTTCTCCCGCCCCATATCCCACAGTCGTTTGAGCATGCGCGGGTATATGCCGGTGTTTTCAATATGCACCGTTTCACCGCCATCAGACAACTTATCGCGGGCACCAATAATTACGGTATTGACCAACAAACAGATCAGCATCATGTCATACACAAGATCGATCTCGTTTTCCTCTAAAGGAAAGCTGCTGTCAAAACCTGCTGTCGTACTGCAAAGTGCGTCAAGCGGGTCAGTGTCGTCCTCGTAGGAATCGCTGGCCGCCGCAAGATCGGCCAGCACCGGACCAAACAGCATATCGCCAAAATCTATCACACCCACTACACGGGTGGGGTCTTGTGGATCCACCAGCACATTGTCAGGATGAGCATCGTGATGCACGACTTGCCAACGGGTCCTTTTTACCCGCGGCAAAATAAAACATTCGGCGCGATCCAAAATTTTGTTGCACAGTTCTCGGGTGGACCTATCGTGCAGATATCGAATATACGGACGCAACTCCAAGCACCGACTCATATCCCATGGATGGTTATTGCTGCGTGCATAGGGGTGATAAAAGTTTCTCAAAGATTTCGTCAGCCGCCCAACCATCACGCCGATATTATATCGCGTCTTGGGGTTGAAAGCTGCCGGTGTCGTGTCCATTGCATTGCCTTCCATATAAGTGAGCATCCGGACTATATGGCGATGTCCGTTAACGGATTGAGCCCAGTCAAAAGGTTTGTTGTTTTTTGTGGGAATCACTTCAGGCACCAGCAGTTTGCTGTCTTGTTCAGCAATGTGCTTAAGGGCCTCTATTTGAAAATCAACAACACCTTCTGGTTCGGCAGCATTGGAAATTTTAACGACATAAGCCACTCCGCTGTCGGTACGAATGCGATAGGAAATATCCCGTTCGCAATTCAATTCTTTATAATCGCCATCAATGCAGTACAACTCCTTTACGACCTCTCGAACTTGGTTTAGAGAAAATAGCGGTAGATTGCGATCTAAACCTCCTGACTTCATAGTGGAATCCTTTCCAAAACGATAATAGCACCTATGTATTGATGTATTTACTTTTGATATAATTCCTATTGCTTGGACAGATACCAATTTTCTTACAAAAATGCAAAAAAGGGCAAATTGCGTTAATTTGGGATTGCCCTGATATATAAAAAATACAAACTAATCGAAATAGTCGCTGTCCACGATATGGTTAGGGTATCACTAAATTATGATAACTTGGCTTATGAGCCGAACATCGATTTAATGACTTTAACCTGCTCTTGCTCCGATATGGAGTATATATATAAACCCCCATACTGGTAGGGGCCATCTCAGGTGCCACCCAGCCGCTGATGAAGCGCGCGCA
>JAAENI010000333.1 GCA_024224595.1 Hyphomicrobiales bacterium | reverse complement strand
TACATTAATTTAATGAATCAATGCATTATCGTAACGCCTGGGCCGTAATGTCAGAACCGGTCTGATAGCCAGAGGCAATAAAGCATTTGATTTTAGGAGATGTATTCGTGATGGCGATAACAATTTGGATCAAAATTTTGTTGTTTGGCGGCCAGGATCGCCGAGCATCAACGTGGGTAGCAAACCATTCAGGGATCCATTTTTTGTTTGCTGTCTCAATGATTCTGTTCTTAACCTTGCAAACGAAATGTGTATGGGGAGATCCTTCTATTCAAAAAGAGGGGGTTCAGTTTCAAACGCAACGGGTGGTACTCGATAACAATGAGGGTTGTGCGATCGCCGACATTAATCGCGATGGACACCTCGATGTGGTTGCTGGTCGATCCTGGTACGAGGGGCCTGAGTTTCGCCAACATCCGTTACGGGAAGTGAAAGCTTTTGGGAAAGACTATTTGGAGAACAATGGCGACCATGTACTGGATGTCGATGCTGATGGTTGGGTTGATGTTGTGTCCAGTTCGTTTATGCCAAGAGAAATTTATTGGTATCGTAATCCAGGCAGCGAGGGTTTAAAGCAGAATCGGTTATGGGATCGCCATCTTTTAGCGAAGGCAGGCACTAATAATGAAATTACTTTTTTGCATGACCTGGATGGTGATCAAAAACCGGAGTGGGTGGTCGACAGTTGGAATACGCAGGCGGATTTGATGGCGTGGCGATTTCAGGAGTCTGAGGATGGTACACCGCAGTTGAAACCATGGGTTATTGGACGCGGAGTCAACGGACATGGTATGGGCTTTGGGGATGTGAATGGTGATGGTCGAGACGACATTCTCTTTGCACAGGGTTGGTATGAATGCCCACCGCCCGAAGCACCTGCCGATGCACTGTGGAAGTTGCACTCGGATTGGCAATGGGTGGGGGCAAGTTGCCCTGTCTTAGTGCGTGATCTCAATGGCGATGGGAGGTCAGACATCATCCGAGGTAATGGACACGATTATGGATTATATTGGCTCGAGCAACTTGATCCGATCGATGGAAAGACGGCGTGGCG
>JAAENI010000332.1 GCA_024224595.1 Hyphomicrobiales bacterium | reverse complement strand
CATTGCCCTTGCCACCATCAATTGCGTCATCTCCATCATAGCCACGAAACTCCTGATCATCGCTTCCCGGATAGGGATCGTTCCCATTGTTGCCTGGTGGATTATTCCCAGGGTTGTCACCCTGTTGGTTGTCATCCCCGTCCGTACCCGAAATGATGCCTTCATAATTGTATAACTGCAGGCCAAAATCATCGTTCTTGAAATCTTCAATGATCGTCAGTGCCTGGTATTGTTCGCCGCTGGCGCCTAAATCGAAAGTAAACAACAGCAAGCCCTGTTTGAAACTACTGTCATCAGCTTGCCATCTATAGTGGGTAGCCAGTAATTGCTTGGGATCAGTACTCGTTACATTGTCTGCATACACTCCTGCAAGCCAAACATGTTCAAGCCCGCCATGTTGGTTCGACCACCAGGGCTGTTCAACGCTAAATATTTGAATTTACTTTAAGGGATTCACAATCGGGGATTTGTCTGAATCTATATGAGTGCGTTTGATTCGGAGGTACGCACTCATGACATTGAAATTACTT
>JAAENI010000331.1 GCA_024224595.1 Hyphomicrobiales bacterium | reverse complement strand
TCTACAGCGCCTAATGCCCCTAAGTCACCCGCGTTATTTTCTGCCGCTAAACACCTCAGGTGCCTCACAAGATTCACAACAGCAAATTACAGCATCAACAAGATCTTGGTGACGGATTGATTTATAATTGTTTTTTACATTTTTCATGAGCATCTCATCGTGACCTTATTTCGCCCCTGCATCGACCTTCATCAAGGCCAAGTTAAACAAATTGTTGGTGGCAGCTTGAATGATAACGGCGCCAAGACGAACTTCATCAGCGAACATGGTGCAGCTTATTACGCCAACCTCTATCGCGAAAAGGATTTAACCGGCGGGCACGTCATCGCCTTGGGGCCCGGCAATGAAACAGCCGTGCTGGAGGCACTCAGCCATTGGCCCGATGGCCTGCAATTTGGCGGTGGCGTTAATATTGATAATGCACAGCGTTATCTGGATGCCGGTGCCAAGCAAGTCATTGTCACTTCTTGGTTGTTTGAAGATGGCGAGCTGAGTTGGTCGCGCTTAGCGCAATTAACTGCCGCTATTGGTCGAGATAAACTGATTTTGGACCTCAGTTGTCGACGAACGGATCAAGGCTGGTTTATTGCAACCGATAGATGGCAGACCATTACTCGCACTGAAATCAATGCAGACAATCTCGCTCATTTAGCACAGCATTGTGCTGAATTCTTAATTCATGCAGCCGATGTTGAAGGCCTGCAAGCGGGCATTGATGAAGACTTGGTGGCCTTGCTTGGACGACATTGCAGTATTCCCACCACTTATGCAGGCGGAGCCCGATCCGTTGAAGACTTAAGACGGGTTGAAGAACTCTCAAACGGACAAATTGATTTAACCATTGGCAGCGCACTGGATATTTTTGGCGGCACCGGAGTGAGCTTACAAGAATGCTTGGATTGGAATAAAAGCCGACGTTGAAAATGTTATCACTGGCAGCTTTAACGCCGCCAACAGACTTATGCATTAAATAGAGAAGGAAGAACCACAGCCACAGGTTGTTTCTGCATTCGGATTGGTCACAATGAATTTAGAGCCATCTAAGCCTTCGGTATAATCAACGGTGCTGCCTGCTAAATATTGATAACTCATTGCGTCGACTAATAATGAGGCCTTGCCGTTTTCGACCTGCGTATCATCCTCAGCCATTAACTCATCAAAAGTAAAACCGTATTGAAAACCTGAACAACCACCACCTGTCACAAACACACGAAGTTTTAAATCAGGATTCTCTTCATCTTCAACCAATTCAGCGACTTTTGCAGCAGCAGTGTCGGTAAACACCAACAATTGCGGATCAAAACTTTCAACAACAGACATACGCAACCTTTGAACACCCTATGAATGACAAACATAATACTCGCAATTAGCTCGTCTCACCAGTTTTTTCCGGTTCGTCCACGGCCTCATCGGGAGCTGATGCTTTTGCCGCATCCATGGCATTGAGCGTTTCGCTAAAGAGTAAATTACCGTTGACTTGGGCGCCACGCATCATCTCAATACTGCTGTAATGCACATCGCCATCAACACGAGCATTAGTGGCTAGCTCTAAAATACTCGCATGCACAGCGCCTTTAACACTGCCATTAATAGCCACTTTAGGCGCGGCAATATCACCTTTGACCTGACCGTTCTCAAGCACCCTGAC
>JAAENI010000330.1 GCA_024224595.1 Hyphomicrobiales bacterium | reverse complement strand
GTGCCTTTTATTTTGGAGCGGTCAAATTTCTCGATCACCTTGTCCATGCGCCACATGCCCTCGGCAATAATGGTCTTGCGCAAGCCGTCAACGCTTTCATACCCGGAGCGAAACCCTTCGAGCAATTGCACCAGGCCCTCGCCAACGTCCTGCTCACCTTTGGCGTTGCGGTAACTTTCAATTTCACTGACACGCGCCTTTGCCGCCCTGGCTGCCAGCCCGGCCTTGCGCTTGCGCTCCATTGCCTCAAAATCAATCTCATCGGCCAGCGTCTGCCCGGCGCGCCATTCCGCTCCGGCTCCATGCAGCTTTTCAAATTCCAGCTGCTGGCGATAAAGGTCAAGCAATTCCTGGGCCGTAGCGTTGTCAAGCGCCCCCTGGGCCAGCGCCGAATTGATGCATCTTTCAATTGACATCTGGTTCAATCCTTAATCCGAGATTGGTGAAGTGGCAGGGTTAATCATCAAAGAAATCAAAATAATCATCATCTTCTGGCGGATTTTCCAAAATAGTTTTTTCAATAGTGTCCCAATCATCTTGAGTAAGTTTTTGCCCTTCCGGCAACCCAGTAACATCACCAAATTCTACCTCCATAGGTTCATCAGGTTCAAAGTAACTACCTCCCCCACCTCCAATTATTCTATATTCAATCATTACTTCAACCTTATTTAAGCATGTATGGTCATAATAAAATGGCATATTCTTTTCTCACTCATGTTTTGCAACTCCTTACCAGTTCGGCCAGGTCATTCAACTGTTCGGCCTCTTTCACCACTTCATCCAATGGCCGGGCACCTGATACCAGTTCGCCGTCAATGTTTTGCCTGGCCGCTTCGGGCACCAGCATATCCAGCTGG
>JAAENI010000329.1 GCA_024224595.1 Hyphomicrobiales bacterium | reverse complement strand
GCGTCTACCAATTCCGCCAGAGGGGCACTGGGATTGATAGCGGCATGTATATAGGGAAGTGAATTGGCGTCAACATAAAATTCAGGATTTTACCCGACAGACATTCAGGCGCTTTACTTTTTTAGCAAATTGGTCAAACAAGTACCCAGTTGCCACAACTGGAGCGAATCATATGTTGCGCAAACTCTATGACTGGGCCTTCGATGTGGCCAGGCATCGCCATGCACCCTGGGCGCTTGCGGGGGTATCATTTGCCGAGAGTTCTGTTTTTCCCATACCCCCGGATGCATTGCTCATTCCGATGGTTTTGTCCCAGCGCCGCAAATGGATATTTTATGCAAGCATCTGTTTAATTGCCTCTATTTTGGGGGCTTATCTGGGATATTTCTTTGGCTCATTTTTGTATGATTCAATTGGCAAACCTGTGCTGGAATTTTATGGCATGCAGGATGCATTTCAGCAAATAAAGGACTGGAATGACAAATGGGGTGGCTGGGGAATATTGTTGGCGGCGGTTACACCATTCCCCTATAAAGTTATCACGATATTTTCCGGGTTTACACATATTAGTCTTGTTCAGTTCACAATTGTCAGTGTAATTGGTCGCGGTCTGCGGTTCTTCGTGGTCGCAGGCCTTATTTATGTGTTTGGGGAACCTATTAGAGAATTTATTGAAAAGCGACTGGGCCTGATGTTCACCATTGCGATGGTTTTATTGATCGGCGGGTTTGTTATAGTTAAGTTTTTGTTTTAGAAAATTATTTTGGATTTTTTTGAATATGATGCAATTTGTTCGGGAGACGTTGAATTCTCAAACCAAATTAGCCTTTCTGGTATGTTTGGGGATGATTGGTGTCATCGCTACCGTTCTGGCATTTGAACATATAGGGGGATATATCCCGTGTGCATTATGCTTGGAGCAGCGCATTCCCTATTATATTGGAATACCAATAGCATTTGTTGCATTGCTTGCAATTAGCATGAAATGGCCTCAGATCCTGGTGTGTGTTGCTCTGACAATTTGTGGCTTGTTGGTAATGTGGTCACTTGCACTTGCGGCCTATCACAGTGGTGTAGAATGGGGATGGTGGTCAGGACCCAGCGAATGTAGCGCAACAGCTTCCAGCAACGGCGCTGTCACTTCGGCTAATAGTTTGCTAGACCAACTGAGTTTTTCCAAACCACCTTCATGTGATGAAGCCGCCGGGCGATTTCTAGGTCTCTCGTTTGCTGGATGGAATGTCATCGTCAGCGCAATAATCGCATTTGTGGCATTTCGCGCCGCGATGCTGACGAAAGCCAAAATCAATTAAGGCTCCAACTCGCTGTCCCAATATAGAAAATCGACCCAGCTTTCATGGAGATAATTGGGTGGAAATTTTTGACCGTTTCGCAATAGCACTTCCATGCTTGGCATAAACGGTTGTTGGTTCGGCCACATTTTTGCCATTTCGGGTAATTTATTGCTTTTGCGCAAGTTACAGGGTGAGCAGGCCGCCACAACATTGTCCCATGTAGTCAAACCACCTTTTGAGCGTGGGATGACATGATCAAAAGTCAATTCTGTAGCAGTGCCGCAATACTGGCACCTAAATTGATCACGTAGAAAAAGATTGAACCGGGTGAAAACAGGATTGCGTGAGGAGCGCACATAGGTTCGCAGTGCTACGACACTGGGCAGTCGCATTTGCGTGGATGGGCTGTGAACATTGAAATCATACTCAGCTACAATATTAACGCGGTCAAGAAACACGGCTTTTATTGCATCCTGCCAGGACCAGAGCGACAAAGGGTAGTAGCTCAGTGGACGATAATCCGCATTGAGCACCAAGGTAGGATGAGCGTCAGGTGATACATGAATAGTCACAAATGCCTCCTTGTTGCCGCTAATTGACAGAGTTCCAAAATAGTGATTATTTCAGAATCAACAACGTATTATTCAAATGTTACACATGTGTGGCTAAAAATGAACCGCCGATGTTTATGATTTGCTAGGGCAAAGCAGCTCTCTTGTATTTTTCTACCGCATAGAAAGCCCAAAGTAACCGTGCCGCCACACCGCGCCATGGTGACCATCGACTGGCAAGGTTTCGCAAATCCTTATCCGGGGGACGATGCTCCAGTGACAATATTATTCTGGCTGCCTCGCGTAATGCCAAATCACCCGAGGGGAAAATATCCGGGTGCCCAACGCAGAATAACAGATAGACATCGGCAGTCCATTGGCCAATTCCTTTGATTGCTGTTAGATGCTTTACTGCCTGGTCTACCTGCAGATCTGCAAGAATATCCAGATTCAATGAACGATTATTAATGGCCGTAGCGATCGCTCGCAAGGTTGCCTGTTTAGCACGCGACATTCCAATTGCCCTCCAGGTTTCATCATCTACGGAAAGGCAATTGTCGGGTGTCAATGTGGAAATGTGAGTTTTGAATCTTTGATGGATTGCGCTAGCGCTGGCTTTGGATACCAGTTGAGAAATAACAATTTCAGATAGTCCGCTGAAACCACCAGGTCGCAGACGAAGCGGTACTTTAATGCCAGCGCTACAAACAGTTTGATGGGCGTGCGCGAGATCGGTATCTGACTTAATCAGGAGGGTCAGTGCACTGTCTATGTCTTCGATGGTCTTGATTCTGGTCAAACCAGCTGATTCCGTTTTCTGTTTTTAACAAGTTAGCGTAACAAGTGATTATGTATCAATCGGTTTTCAGATTCGCTCCTTCTCCTAATGGATACCTTCATTTGGGACACGCTTTTAGCGCATTGATCAATCAAAAAATTTGTAAATCTGTCAAAGGCAAGATGTTATTGCGATTGGAAAATACCGATATTTCGCGATGTCGCAATCATTTTGAGGAAGCGATTGTTGAGGATTTGGGTTGGATCGGTTTTGAGTGGCAGGGAGAGATCAGGCGTCAATCCGATCATTTTGACCATTATGCCGGCATCCTTGAGGATTTGGAGTGCGAAGGTCTTGCCTATCCTTCCTTTTTATCAAGACGCCAAATTAATTTTCTGGTTGCAGAAAAAGAGAAAACTTTGGGCAAATCCTGGCCTCGCGATCCCGATGGTGCTGTTCATTACCCTGGTGATGAATACAATCTGACTTCCGAAATTCGCCAACAGATGCGAGATGAACATCCCAACTATGCTATGCGCCTGAATATCAAAGATGCGCAAAACTGGTTTGCACGGCAAATGCCAGGTGCATTGACTTGGCGGGAAATGGATTGCGAAAGTAAAGTGAGTGAAGCATCTATTAAGTTAGTAAATTGCCACCCTCTGCAATGGGGAGATCTGGTGCTTGGACGGCAGGATATCCCGGCAAGTTATCATTTGGCCTGTGTTGTTGATGATGGTATACAAGGGGTAACCCATGTTGTTAGAGGTAAAGATATCTATCCGGCAACGGCACTTCATCGCCTTTTACAAGAGATATTGGGTCTTCCCGACCCGATTTATTTCCATCATGATTTGATCGTTGATGAAGAGGGCAACAAATTTTCAAAAAGGCATGGGCAGACCAGCTTGAGGGAATTACGGGAGGCGGGTCTTCAACCCAATGATATTCACAGGATGGTTGGCATTGAATTGTAACGAAAAAGGATGACATGATTACTTCGATCCAACGCTATTTGTTTTTGACATTCATGATAAGGGCAATGGCCGAATTTACTTCTGCGCCAATGATGAAAATTGCTGCAATCATATACAAAAAAACCAACGCAATCATGATGCCTGCTAGGCCGGCATAAGTGCTAATATAAGTTGAAAACCCTTCCAGATATGAAGCAAAGCCGAAGGAAGCCGGTACCCAGCAAATTAATGTGAATAATATACCTGGTACCATTGAAGCATAACTTCTATCTCCTGCTGGCAACCATTTGTGGCAGGCGAATAAACCGACAAGCAGCACGGCTATGGTAATCAATTCTGGCCGAATTCCACCAAAATTCAAATGAGGTGATATCCAAGGCATATATTTTAGCGCCAGTGATTTTGCTAAGGGTAAAAGTACGAGAAAAAGGCTGATGGAAAGCAATACAACACAGCCAATAAATACAAATAGCAGGCTTTGAAGCCTTGTTCTGAGCCAGTTTCGTTCATCGCGTACTCGATAAGCTCGGTTGAGTGCTACTCTAAGAGCTTCTACGCCATTTGAAGCAAAAACCAGGGCGCCTAAAGCGCCAAAGGTCAGCAAATCACCTCGTTGATGATTCAGCACATTGTAAATTTCATTGGTCAACGGTTCAGCAACTGATCTGGGCCATGCATCAAAAATTACGTGAATGGCTGTATCAGAAAAATGCCCGCTGCCCAGAAATGCTGCCAATGCCGCCCCAAAAATTAGAAATGGAAACAATGCCAATATAACTGAGAGTGCTACATGGCTGGCGAGTGCCCATCCGTCATCCCTGCTAAAACGGGTTAATGCCAAACGGATTATTTGGTAAATCAGAATAATAATTTTAATTGAGCGCATCTCATGTTCTTCATGGTTAAAAATGATTATTTATAAGGCTACCACCTTGAAGATTTGGCAACTATTGGACAGTAATTCAATCTATGGACAACGAATTCCCACAAAAAAAGTATCTTTATTACCGGGTGTTCATCAGGTATTGGATGGTATTGCGCATTGCAACTTCAAAAAGATGGATGGCAGGTTTATGCTACTGCCCGCAAGGATGAAGATATCAAAGCGTTAAAAGATCATGGTGTTGAAGCATTTTTTCTTGACTATTGTGATAATGCCTCAATCCACGCGGCATTTGATGAGATAATGACAAAAACCGGTGGCAGACTTGATGCGCTATTTAATAATGGTGCTTATGGCCAGGCAGGCGCGGTAGAAGACCTATCAACCCAAACGCTTCGTCAACAATTTGAGGCCAATTTTTTTGGATGGCATAAACTGACTAATCTTGTGGTTCCGGTCATGCGCAAACAGGGATATGGGCGAATTGTCCATTGCTCATCAATTTTGGGGTTTATTCCATTTGCCTGGCGCGGCGCTTATGACGCCTCCAAATACGCATTGGAGGGATTGGCAACCACTATGCGTCTGGAATTGAAAGGTTCCTCAATTGAAGTATGCCTGATCGAGCCTGGTCCGATTAAATCGAAATTTATTCAAAACGGTTTGCCTCATTTCATCGATAATACTGATCAAACAAATTCCGTTCACGCAAAACAATACAAAAAACAACTACAACGGCTCCAAACCAGTGGCGGCAAAAACAGACTTCGGTTGGGGCCAGAGGCAGTTTATTCAAAACTTGTTCATGCGTTGAGCGATAAGCAGCCAAAAGCCCATTATCTTGTTACCCTGCCAACTTATATGATGGCAATTGCGCGACGAATTTTGCCCTATTCAGTGTTGGAAAAAGTTTTATCCAGGAGCGGTTAAAACCGCAAATATCCAATTTGACCTTGATGTCAATTTTCGAATCGAAACAAAGCAATTAGAAGTTTGGCAGTCTATTGTTCAAATTGCCAAGAAAACAGCTGTTACTTGCTGACAATCTAAGCCGGAAGAGTCTTAGTCCTACTGCGTCACGAATGATAGTGCTCTTTGAATTTCGTTTGTCTTGCCCGTTGGCAGCATGGACATCG
>JAAENI010000328.1 GCA_024224595.1 Hyphomicrobiales bacterium | reverse complement strand
TCACAATACCGGCTGGAGCATTCAGCGATGTTGATGGAGATAATCTGGTGATGAGTGCCACCCTGGCGGATGGCAGTGCGTTGCCGCAGTGGCTGTCGTTTGACGGCAGCACTTTCAGTGGCACGCCGCCGCAGGATTTCAATGGCATGCTGGAACTGTTGGTTAGTGCAACCGATGGCGAATTTTCAGCCAGTGACAGTTTTCAATTGACGATCAATGCGCTCAATGATGCGCCAATCATTGCCAATAGTATCGCCGACCAGTCTTTTGATGAAGACACCCTAGTCTCCTTTGCCGTTCCCTCAAACACCTTTAGTGATGTAGAAGGCGATGCCCTGACGCTGACAGCGACAATGGGGGATGGCACAGATCTGCCATCATGGCTGGCCTTTGACGGCGCATCATTTACCGGTACACCTCCACTAAACTTCAATGGTGCGCTGGCTTTGCATGTGTCAGCCAGCGATGGTGAACTGGAAGTAGCTGCCGATTTTAATCTGACCATTGAAGCGATCAATGATAACCCGGTTGTCATCGATTTGATTGCCGATCAGACTTCCATCGAAGATCAGGCTTTCTCGTTTGCCATTCCTGACAATCTGTTCGACGATGTTGATGGCGATGTGCTGACAATCTCTTCACGCCTTGCCAATGGCGGTGACCTGCCCGCATGGATTAATTTCACCGGAACCCAGTTCAACGGTACACCGCCGCCCGATTTTAACGGGTCACTGGAAATTCATGTCGTTGCTGATGATGGCACGGCTTCGACCACTACAAGTTTCACTTTTGAAATAACGCCGTTAAATGATGCACCAGTGGTCGCCGGAACGATCGACGATTATTCAGGCGCCGAAGACCAGCCAGTATCATTCAGCCTGCCTGCGGGCCTCTTTACCGATGTCGATGGAGATACACTCATTCGCACTGCCCGCCTTGCCAGTGGTGCTGCATTGCCTGCATGGCTGCTTTTTGACGGGAGTTCTTTTGCCGGGACACCACCTCAGGATTTCAATGGCACATTGGCGCTCAGTGTCGAAGCCAGTGATGGAGAATATGCGGCTGAGGCTCAGTTTAATCTGGTAATTGCACCCGTTAACGATGCACCCTCGACTGATACTATAATTATCGATCAATCAATCACCGAAGACCAGGTGTTTTCATTTGATCTGCCAGCCGATGCATTCTCAGATATTGATGGTGACAATCTAACAATTACCGTTGCAATGCCAAATGGCGATCCTCTGCCTGCATGGCTGACTTTTAACGGCAGTACATTTTCCGGCACACCGCCGCAGGACTATAATACCGCCAATAGCGGACCACTAGGTGTTGTTGTGACCGCCTCAGATGGCGAGCTTGAAACAAGTCAGACATTCGATCTTGATGTTACTGCAGTTGATGATCCAGTCACACTGGCAAATCCATTATCGGATCAGTCCAGTGATGAAGATCAGTTGTTTTCCTATACGTTGCCGGAAGAGGTTTTTGTTGATGTTGATGGCGATGCTTTGACAGTTGCAGCCTCTCTGGATGACGGTTCTGCATTGCCAACATGGCTTTCCTTTGATGGCGCAACTTTTTCAGGAACACCACCGCAAGACTTCAACGGTTTGATTGATTTGCAACTGATAGCCAGCGATGGCAATTCCCAGGCGGTCGATGAATTCACGCTGACGATTTCTCCGGTCAATGATGCTCCTGTTGCCCAGGATGATTTCGACTTTGCAGTTGATGAAAATTCCAGCCTGACTATTTTGGCCAATGATCTATTGGCCAATGACAGTGATGTTGATGGTGACGTGTTGAGCATCGTTTCAGTACAAACCGATGGCGATGCCTCGGTTTCACTCGATGCGAATGGTGATGTTGTTTATGCACCCGATACCGGTTTTATCGGCAATGACAGTTTCACCTATACATTATCCGATGGCACCGCGACCAGTGATGCCTTTGTAGGCGTAAGTGTTGAGAAACTGGATAACCCTTATGATGACTGGGAGACCGGCACAGAGGGTTCCGATCTGATCATTGGTGATCGGTTTGATAGCAATAAGATTTATGGTGCTGGCGGTGATGATATTTTAATCGGTGGCAGGCGTGCGGACCAGATCGATGGCGGTACCGGTGACGATCTGATCTTCGGAGGCAGCGGTCAGGATATACTGAACGGCAATGAAGGGTCTGACCTGATATTCGGAGGGCGTGGCCAGGACACAATCACCGGTGGCAGCCAGGATGATATATTGTTTGGCGGTCGTGGTTCAGATACTTTTGTCTTTGGTGAGGGCAGTGGTCATGATGTCATTGTCGATTACAATTCCGGTGCCAGGCGCCCGTTACAACGCGATAATATTTCCATCAATTTTGATGGCATTGATAATTTCTCCGATCTTATGGCAATCGCACAACAGTCTGGAAGAAGTGTCGTTTTTGATTTTGGCGACGGTGATACTCTGGTGCTGGCACACACCCGTCTGGCAGCCCTTGATCAGGATGCTTTTACCTT
>JAAENI010000327.1 GCA_024224595.1 Hyphomicrobiales bacterium | reverse complement strand
CAAAGGCGAAACCATTTATCTACATTCCGTTTCAATAACCGGAAGTACCAAGGGTGACATTTTCCTGAACGTAGGTGGTTTGGTTCTAATTGCCCTTGTGATTGGGTTTGTCATTGGTATTATCACAGCCAAGAAAATGAGTTAACTCTTATCCTTTTTTGCGCATGGACCGGAGCTATAACTGAATCTGGTGTTTGAGCATTTGATAGGAAGCGGCGTATCTGGTTGAATTGTAGTTGCGAAACATCAAACCAACCATAGGAGATACGCCACCATGGAAAAGAATAACGTTGTTGAGTTTTCAGGTCGAGAGGGAATTTCTGATCCGTTGACAGATTTGCTGCAATCGGGAGCGCGTCAGGTCACCATGCAAGCTGTAGAAGTTGAAGTTGAGGAGCTACTGAGCCAGTATTCGACGCAACGCACTGAGGGTGGCAAAGCAGGTGTTGCGCGCAATGGCTATTTGCCGAAGCGCCAATTGCAAACAGGCATTGGGCCGGTGACAGTGAAGGTTCCGAAGGTTCGTTCAAGAACCGGCAAACCAGTGACTTTCTCGTCGGCTTTGGTGCCACCTTATGTGCGCAAGACGAAATCGCTTGAGGCGGCACTAGAT